>CAIYOV010000410.1 GCA_903927935.1 uncultured Bacteroidota bacterium
ATTACATATTTTTGTCGAATTAAAAAACGCTTCTCTTATATTCGATTTCGAAACCTAAACCTGTGCATATGAAAAAGAGTTTACTCCTCGCAACATTATTCACTTTCTTCTTCGGTTTATCCAAGGCTCAGTTCTTCACCGGTCTTCGCAGCAGTCCATATGGTGGCGTAACTAACGTAGGCTGGAACCCCGCCATTGCCGATGCGCCATTTATTGCCGATGTTAATTTGATTGGTGTAGGTTTTAATGTGGGCAATAACTATGTAGGTGTTGACCGGAATGTTTACATGAAAAAGAATTACATAGACAGCACTAAAAACTTTCAGGATACTTACTTAAAAGAACGCCTTAACGGACATAATAAAGCCGCTTATATTGGGATGCAGGTGCAGGGACCGCTGTCATTTATGTGTACATGGGGTAAAGGCGAAAACAAAAACAAAAATGCTTTTGCATTCAGCTATAACATCAACACCATTTTCAATATGGATAAGGTAGATCAGACCTTTGCGCGTATTGCTTACCTTGGAGCGGGTAACAAAGCAGAGGATGCTCTTCATTATTTAGAAAAAGGTTTGACTAACGCTAATATCAGCACACGCACTATGGTTTGGGCCGATTACGGGCTAACTTATTCAAGGGTTGTTTACGATCAGGGCGATCACTTTGTAAAAGTAGGCGGAACGCTCAAGTTGCTACAAGGTATTGCTGCCGGTTTCGTATATGTAAAAGACCTGAATTACAAATGGCATAATTTCGATACGATCAATATTTTTCAAACAGAAGCCAAGTACGCTTACTCGCAAGGGTTGGTTTCTTCTAAAGGATATCCGGCAGGTGATATTGCCGGCAATGCAAAGGATCTTTTTAGCTTCAAATACTCTTCTCCCTCTGTTGGTTTCGACTTAGGTGCTGTTTACGAATGGCGGCCTAATAAGGATAAATACAAATACCAGATGGATTGCAAAGACGAATGGCGCTTTGACCAAAACCGCTATACGTTGGCTGCCGGTTTCAGCATTATAGATATAGGCGCTATCCGCTACAAGAAAGGCGAATACAGTGGCAATTTCATTGCTAATATTACCGACTGGCGCATAAAAGAAGCTAAGTTTCCCGATGGGTTGCAAAGTATGGATGATACTATCCGCTCCCGCTTTACAGTTATACCCAGCAGCAAAAACTTCTTTACCATGGTGCTGCCAACCCGCTTTAATCTGTTTTTGGATTATAACATTGCCTATGGCTTTGGCTTAAATTTATCCAGCACTATTTCGCCTAATATGGCAAAAGACCGTAACATGGTTCACCATATTTCTTCTGTCACTTTTACCCCTAAATATGACCATGCCTGGTTTGGAGCATATCTGCCATTAACTTACGATGCAATGGGCAATTTCAGTTTCGGAACTACTCTTCGTATAGGGCCGCTGATTATAGGAACACAGGACTTACTTGGTCTGTTCGCCAAAAAATTTGTTTATAATGCCGATATACATATGGCTTTAAAAATCACTATACCTTATCATAAAAAATACGATCACGATAAAGACGGTGTTTCGAACAAAAAAGATTTATGTAAGAAAGAAAAAGGCACCTGCGAAACACAGGGATGTCCTGACCGCGATAAAGACGGCACTACCGATTCTCAAGATAAGTGTCCAGATACTCCAGGGCCGAAAGAATTCCACGGCTGCCCGGATGCTGATGGTGACGGCATCATTGATATGGAAGATTCCTGTGTGTATGAAAAAGGCCCGGCAGAATTCCACGGCTGCCCTGATAGAGATGGCGACAAGGTGATTGATAAACTGGACGAATGCCCTGATACACCAGGTGAGAAAGAATTCAATGGCTGCCCTGACCGAGATAAAGACGGCACACCTGATAAAACAGATTTGTGCCCTGATGTTCCGGGACCAAAAGACCACTTTGGTTGCCCTGATACTGACGGTGATGGAATTTACGACAACGATGATAAATGCATTCAAACACCAGGACCAAAAGAAAATCTTGGTTGCCCTTGGCCCGATAAAGATGGTGATGGTGTGTTTGATAAAGACGACCAGTGCCCGACTATTGTTGGTGTTCCTGAGAACCATGGCTGTCCTAAGTTAGAGAAGAAAGAAATCGAAACCATCAAGTATGCTTTCGATAATCTGGAATTCGAAACGGGTAAGGATATTATTCGCACACACTCTTACCCTTCATTAAATTCATTAGCAGCATTGCTGGTTAGCAAACCAAGCTATGGATTGAAGATTGAAGGACACACTGACAACGTTGGAAGCGATGAGAAGAATATGATTCTGTCGCAAAAACGTTCTGATGCAGTGAAGAAATATCTTATGAAAAAAGGTGTAAGCAGCACCTATCTTGAAACCTACGGCTATGGCGAAACCAAACCTATTGCCACAAACGATACACCTGAAGGCCGTCAGAAAAACCGCAGAGTGGAAATGACCATCACCTTCCACTAAATGAAATAACATTTAATTCAAAAGGCGAAGAGCAATACTCTTCGCCTTTTTTATATTTATATCCTATGAATTTTCGGAATCCGTTTTGGGCCCGTAAACGAATCACGCAACTTGATCCAGAAAAAGATGCGCACGAAATTGCTCATCTCGCATTTGAAGTGCGCTACGGAACAAAACTATTTACGCATTCTATTTTTTCGGTGGCATTTGCCAGACAGGCGGCTATTCCGAGTATTGCAAGAGTATTGTACCGGGGTGGTAAAGGCGGAATTATTACCAATCCGCGTAAGCGTAATAACGATACACTTTTATTTTTTGGAGAGTTCTATAAACATGGAGATAGCGGAGAAGGTCGAAAGGCAATTGAGTTACTGAATTTTATTCATAGTCATTTCCCGATAACTAACGAAGAGAATCTTTACACCTTAGCCACCATAGTTTGCGAACCAAAACGCAATGCCATTTTTCTTTCCAATAAAGATTTGTTCTCGAAGAAAGAATTCCGCGCTATGTATAATTTTTGGAAAAGGTTATGTGTGCTAATGAACATTAATTCCATTCCCGAAAATGAAACTGCAATGTTTGAATGGTATGAAGATTTTGAAAAGAAGAATTACGCCTACACCGATGAAGGGAAAAAAATTGCAGAGGCACTAGCGGGTGAGTTTGCTGAGCGCTGGTATCCTTCATTTATGAAATATCACGGCACTCAGTATTACTACAGTTTGTTTGATGATTTTCTTTTGCAAACACTTCAAATACCCAAACCGCATTTGATTTACCGGTGGGCTGTAAAAGGTTACATGTGGTTTCAATTGCGCATTTTATTTCAAATTCTTCCAGATCCAAGTGACCGCAATGTGCTTGACTATTATACCGGTGATTATCCCGATTATCATATCAGTAAAGTTGGTCCGTTTCCAGTGAAAGTAAATCATCAATAATATTTCTAAGTTCATTCAACAAAAAACAACTATGAAATTCGAAGAATATCGCCAGCACGATGCCACAGCACTTGCTGACTTAGTGAATAGGAAAGAAGTAACTCCAGCAGAATTACTCGAAACCGCAATCAATCGTACTGAGGAAGTGAACCCGAAAATAAATGCAGTGGTTACTTCTTTATATAAAGAAGCCAAAGAGCAGTTGAATAATCTTGACACCAGCGCTCCCTTTGCAGGAGTTCCTTTTCTGCTAAAAGATCTTGATGTGCAGTTGAAAGATACGCGCTATACCTGCGGCACACGCCTGCTAAAAGATTTTGTATCAACAGAAAACAGCGAGGTAGCAAACCGTATTCTGAAGGGTGGCATGGTAATTTTTGGCAAAACCAATACACCTGAGTTTGGTTTAACTCCTTTTACGGAAGGTGAGTTACTGGGTGCGGCTCGAAACCCATGGAACACTGAACACACTACCGGTGGCAGCAGCGGAGGCAGTGCTGCAGCGGTAGCAGCCGGCATAGTTCCCATGGCTTTTGCCAGCGATGGAGGAGGGTCTATTCGCATACCCGCGAGTTGTTGTGGATTATTTGGTATTAAACCTACGCGCGGCAGAATAACCAATGGTCCTCAATATGGCGAAATCTGGAGTGGCGCTGTTTGCTCAGGTGTCGTATCACGTAGCGTGCGCGATGCGGCAGCATATATGGATTTGGTAAGTGGAGCCATGAATGGTGATCCTTATTCAATTCAGTTGCCAACTATCCCTTATGCAGAGGAAATAAAAAAAACACCACGTAAACTAAAAATTGGTTATAGCTATAAAATGCCGCAGGGGCTTAAAACCGGGATAGATGAAGAAAATATCCTTGCCATTGAAAAAGCTATCGGGTTGTTACGCGAAGCAGGACACGAAGTAACCGAAGTTCCGTTACCCTTTACACATCAGCTTAATTCAGAACTGCTTTATACGCTTGTGTTGGGTGAGTTAAGTGCTACGCTAGATTATATTGGAGAGCAGCGCAACCGCAAACCACAGCGACATGAGTTGGAGCCTAACACATGGCTGCTTTATAAACTTGGAAAATCTTTCAGCGCCAACACATTTTCTTTGGCAAAAATGAAATGGAATGAAGTGAATCGTAAGATGACGCACTTTTACACACAATATGATTTATTACTTACACCTACACTTGGCAGACGGCCATTTAAAATTGGAGCGTTAAAAAATCCTCCTTTCGAAGAGGCAGCACTTCGTGTTATGAATGCCCTCGGCATTTCATCCATTGTTCGGTACACAGGTATGATTGAAAAAATTGCTCAGCAAACTTTTAGTTGGATGCCGTATCCGGCTTTGGCGAACATTACCGGTCAACCCGCCATGTCTGTTCCTTTACATTGGGCTCCTGAAAATCTTCCCGTGGGGGTAATGTTTACCGCACCGCATGGAGAAGAATCAACTCTTTTTCAGTTAGGTGCACAGTTAGAAAAAGCACAACCCTGGTTTAATAAAGTGCCAAATTTATAATAATCACCTACAACAGTTGTCCATACAACTATTTAATTTAAATTTGCATCATGGCAAGCATAGAAGAAGAAATAAAGCAGCAAAAAAAATTTGACAATGAGCATCAAAAGGCTGCAGTCAATATTATGTTTACTAGCAACTGGCTTTATAATAGCAATGCCTCCCGTCTCAAAAAACACGACATTACTCCTGAGCAGTTTAATGTGCTTAGAATTCTTCGCGGCTCTAATCCAAATCCGTTAATGCTAAGTGAAATTACCGGTCGTATGCTTGACAAATCCAGTAATGCCACCCGCCTAGTAGAAAAGCTCCGTCAAAAAGGATACGTAGAACGCGAACAGTGCGAAAGCAATCGAAGGCAGGTAGATATAGTTATTACTCCTAAAGGGCTCTCTCTGCTGACTAAAATAGATAACGAGGCAGAAGAGTGGAATAATTCTATAAAAACTATTACCAAAACCGAGGCGCAAGAACTGAACCGAATCTTGGATAAGTTAAGAAGTTAAAAAATTTTAGAACAATACTTGTATATACAAGTATTGTTCATACCTTTGTTGTCGAAATCAAATTCATTAAACCAAAAACAAACAAAATGAAACCAACAATTACACAAGCACTTAAAGGTGCTCTCATAAGCGGAGTAATCGCTTTAGTATTTAACCAGATTTGGAGCTTTATTGCCCTTCACTTTTTAGGATCGGTAGCACCGGCAGGTCCTTGGGCAATAATGGTAGTAGTATCATCAGTTGTTCCCTTATTGTTAGGCGGAGTGGTTTATTTTCTTTTGGAAAAATATACCAGCAATGCTTCTAAAATCTTTACGGCACTATGCATAGTTCTAGCCGTGTTAAGTGTTTACGGCAACTTTCAACCTGTTTTACCGGACGGAACAGCAACACCTCAAGGCTTCGCCTTATTAACTGTGCCTATGCACTTCGCAGCCGGCTTGGCAGCGGCATTTGGCATTCCACGTTTCAGCAAATAATTCAAAATCGTTTCAAAAATTAAAAACAAAATAAAATGTCAACTCAAGCAATTTCAAAATGGTCAATTGACCCAACGCACAGTGAAATTCATTTTAAAGTGAAACACTTAATGATTAACAAAGTTACCGGTAGCTTCAATAAATTTGAAGGCAGCATCGAAACTCCTAACGAGGACTTCAACCAGGCAAAGGTTTCTTTCAGCGCAGACATAGTGAGCATTGATACAGGTATGGAAATGCGCGATTCTCATTTAAAAGGCGCAGAATTTTTTAATGCTGAAAAGTATCCGCAATTGAGGTTCGAATCTACTTCAATGGAAAAAATTGGGGATGTTATTTATTTACTGAAAGGCAATATCACCATTCTCGATACCACCTTGCCTATTCAGTTAGATGTAGAATATGGCGGCAAAATAGTAGACTTCTATGGTAACACTAAAGCGGGTTTTGAAATAACCGGCAAACTGAACAGAAAAGAATTCGGTTTAGCTTGGGATGGAGTTACCGATACAGGTGGCATTGTGCTGAGCAACGAAGTTAAATTGGCATTGAATGTTCAATTGCAATTATTGAAATAAGAGTGGCAAAATTTAATTTGTGAAATACTTATTACGACCCGATAAAAGCAGATGGCATAAGCATGATTCTATGAAGAAGAGTGCTTATGCCTTTGTTCCCTATCAAACAAATTTTGGTGAGTTGTGTGGTATGGCGGATGATGTTGTTTATCCCGGAAAGGGGTTTGGCATGCACCCGCATGAAAATATGGAGATAAGCACTATTGTGATTAGCGGTTCACAGGCTCACAAGGACGATACCGGAAGCGAGGGAGTTGTATCCTGTAATTCTGTTCAAACCATGAGTGCGGGAACCGGAATTATGCATAGCGAATTTAATGCCTCTGAAACGGAATCTTTTCACAGCTTTCAAATTTGGGTTTATCCGAAAATTAAAAACGTAAAACCACGTCACGAAAAGTTTAGTTATGAACCCGAAGACAAGCTCAACAAAATATTGCTTACCCTTTCACCGGATGGCAGAAATGGAACAGCTGTGATTAATCAGGATTCTTTTTTCAGCGTATCTAAATTGATATCTGGAAATAGTGTAGAATACAAAATGAATATGGCAGAGAACGGAGTTTACATCCATTGTGCTACAGGAAAAGTAAAAATAGATGAGCATGAATTGAATGCAGGAGATGCCTTGGGAGCATATGAAGGGGAGGCTGTGACGATCTCAGCTACATCAGATGCGGATTTAATTTTTGTTGAAGTTCCAATGCAACGCGGCATAAATGTTTAGTGCGATTTTATTTCTACCCACTCAACATTATGTTCAAACCTTTTGTCAAATCAAAATGTTCATCTTATGAACGATACATTAATTAGAGAATTTAGAGCAGAAAATGGAAATGCACTAGTAATGGTTTTATTTGGTGGAAACCCAAACAGAATGAACGAAGTAGTTACGCTCATCAAGAATGTAGGTAGCATCAGCGCTATTGGTTCTTTTTCGGAAGAAGAAGGCATGGAATTATTGAAATCTCTTCCAAAAATTGATTTGGTTTTAATTGGAGGTAGATATACAGATGAACAGAGAAATAGAATTCGTGCCTACGTAAAACAGCAATTACCGAATACGCAAATAACCGAACCGGGATTTCAGTATCCTTACGAAAATTCAGAAATAATTAAGGACATACGCAAGAAGTTAAATTTTGAATAATGAAAAAGCAAATTGAAAAAGTTTTAACCCCACCCCCACCGCATATGGTGGGCGATGGTTTCCGGGTGCATAATTTCTTTCCCGGCCCTGATAGCGAAATGACTCGCATGAGTCCTTTCTTTATGATGGACTATGGAGCTAAGATTGAGTTTCCCGCTTCAGAGCATCAGCGGGGAGTGGGCGTGCATCCGCATCGCGGTTTTGAAACGGTTACGATTGCTTATGCAGGAAAAGTGGCGCACCACGACAGCGCTGGCAACAGCGGAATTATTGGCGAAGGCGATGTGCAGTGGATGACTGCCGCCAGCGGTGTGTTACATAAAGAGTATCACGAGAAAGAATTTGCGCGCAAGGGCGGAGCGTTTCAGATGGTGCAGTTGTGGGTGAACCTTCCGGCAAAAGATAAGATGAGCAAACCGAAGTATCAGGGAATTCCGGTTGGGCAGATGGGTAAATATATTTTGCCTGATAACGGAGGACGGGTAGATGTAATTGCCGGTGAGTTTAAAGGAATAAAAGGCGCAGCTTCTACGTTTACACCTATACACGTTTACAATTTGTATCTGAACAAAGGTGCGAAGCTCTCTTTCGAATTACCCGATAATTTCAACACCGGTTTACTGGTGGCAGAAGGTGAAATAAAAGTGAACGGGGAACAAAATGTTCCGCTTGATCATTTCATTCTTTTCAAAAATTCAGGGACTGAAATTACTGTGGAAGCATTGAGCGATGTAAAAGTTTTGGTGCTGAGCGGTGAACCCATTAACGAACCGATTGTAGCTTACGGACCTTTCCTGATGAACACCAAAGCAGAAATTATTCAGGCGTATGATGATGTGAATAGCGGTAAGTTTGGATATTTGGAGGATTAAACGAAACTATTGAAATGAAAATAACCATCGTATCGGGAAGTCCGAGGAAGGAAAGTGTAACCGTAAGAGTTGCCAGGTATCTTTTGAAATTCCTTAAAGAGAAATACCCGCAACATGAACTTCAGTTTGTGAATTTGCAGGAGCATCAGATACCTTTTGTAGAAAAAGTATGGAGCACTATTAACGATGTGCCTGAAGAGTTTAAAACAATGGCGGAGAAAATCTATTCGGCTGATGCCTTTATTGTTGTTACTCCGGAATACAACGGAAGTATGTCGGCAGCGGCACGTAACCTTTTCGACCATTTTCCTAAGCAGAACAAAAAAGTTTTCGGCATTGTAACCGCGAGTGATGGCGTGATGGGAGGCATTCGCGCAGCGGTGAGCATGCAGAACCAGATTTGTGCCTGGTTCGGAATTCCCTGTCCGCAAATGCTGGTAGTGGGGAACATGTCGCAGAAGTTTGATGCGGAAGGAAACCTGGTTGAGGAAAAGTTTCAAAACAACATTCTGAACTTTGCCACTGAATTGATTTGGTTAACCGAAGCTGTAGTAAACAAAAAAGGGGCGCAATGAAATATCTAAAGAAAATACTGTTAGGGTTGTTGGTGGTGTTAGTGGTTATTCAATTCTTCCATCCCGAGAAAAATATTTCGGTTGGGGTTTCGGCAAACAACATTGCTGCTGTTTACACCACACCCGAAGAAGTGAAAACTATTTTGGCGAAAAGCTGCAACGACTGCCACAGCAACAACACCACCTATCCGTGGTATAATAATATTCAACCGGTGGCCTGGTGGTTAAGTAATCATGTGAACGAAGCAAAACGTGAATTGAACTTTGATGAGTTTGCCGCTTACCGTCCACGCAAGCAATACAATAAGCTGAAAGAGGCGGAAGAACTGGTGAACGAAAACGAAATGCCATTGTCGTCCTATGCATTCATTCATCGCGATGCGGTATTGTCGGAGCAGCAAAAACAAGTGCTGATTGACTGGAGCAAAGGCATAAGGAAACAAATGGAAGCTACTTACCCCATGGATAGTTTGATTCGATTGAAACGGAAACCGAATTCATGATAAAGCAACTTTTGTCTACCAAAATTAATGAGGGACAAGTAAACATTGCTCTGTTGCTGCTTCGCTTAGCGGTGGGTGTTTTAATGGCGCATCACGGTTATCAGAAGCTTACTAGCTTCTCGGAAATTGAGCCAAAGTTTATGGAGTTTATGGGGTTGAGCAAAGGTGTTTCGCTGGGGTTAGCGATAAGTGCAGAGTTTGTTTGCTCGGTGCTTTTGGTGATAGGCTGGGCTACGCGCTTTGTTTTAATTCCTTTAATCATTACCATGCTGGTGGCGGTTTTTAAAGCCCATGGCGGAGATATTTTAGGTAATGGCGAAACTGCTTTTCTTTATCTTGCTGCTTACATCGTATTGCTGATAACCGGTTCGGGCAAATGGAGTGCCGACCATTTTTTGATTAAGAAATAAACCCCTAAAACCCCGGAAAGGTGTTTAAACCCTTTCAGGGGTTTCGCTCCCTTTTTATTTTCCCGAAAAACCGCTTTACTTTTAGCAGTTCACTAATTCTTCAACTCATGGAACCCGTAACTCTTACCGCGCGTCAGCGCGAGGTGTTGCTGTTGCTTGCCTGCGGAATGACTGAAGCGCAGATAGCCGACAAGCTACACATCAGCGAACACACTGTACACACGCACCACAAAAACATTAACAAAGCCATGAAAGCCCACTGCCTTATAGAGCTTATCGGCAAGGCGCTGTATTACCAATGCTTTACGCTGCAAGACTGGTTCTGCGCGCTGGCCAGCAACAGTTTGCTTTAACAAAAATACCCTAAGCAGGGTATTCCAAAGATTCTTCAGCCTTACATCCTTTGCACTGCGTTCATTGATAGTGTGCCTGCAGGTTATAGGAGCATAGATATAAGTTGTAGGAAGGTTCCTACAGGTTGTACGAACCTTATTATAAGTTGTACGAAGCACCTTACGGGTTGTACGAACCTTATTACAAGTTGTACGAAGCATCTTACGGGTTGTACGAACCTTATTACAAGTTGTACGAAGCATCTTACGGGTTGTACGAACATCCCTATTTATTATAAAAACAGTAAAGCAGTCAATTATTTCATCACTATAAAATCAAAAACTATGGCAAAAAGTAAAGATTTCATTCCAAGGCCAGATAAAGATTTCTACACCTGGCAAGACAACCTGGTAACTTTAGTAACTGCTAATTTAGTTGCCTGGGGTATTGACCCCGTGGTGTTTGCTGTTATTACCGGCTTACAAACCACTTACAAACCTTTGTTTATGGCAATACTGAACAAAGCCACCCGCACGACTACCGATATTCACAGCCACCGCACCGGTCGTAAAACGTATGAACAGGCGCTGCGCACGTTCATACGCGAAAACTTAACCGGCAATAAGAAGCTAAGCAACACCGACCGCGAAAATCTGGGTATACCGGTCATCGATACCACCAAAACCGAACGCCCTAAAATTACCGACACGGTTTTCTTTAAAATGGTTTCGATGCCCGGTACACAAATAAAATTTGTTTGTCGCAGAACCACCGACAGCACCCGGCCCAGCATGCACCCCAATGCCGACACAGTAGAAATTAAATACAAACTGGGCAGCGCACCCACCGGTGCGGCCGATTGTCCCAATACTACTACCAGTAAAAAAGCAAGTTTTATTCTGGAGCTTGACGGCACCGCAGCTGGGCAGAAAATTTATGCCTACGCCCGCTGGAAAAACGACAGCGACAATAAAAAAAGTGGCCCCTTTGGCGCCTCGCAAACAGGTACGGTAACGGAGTAAACAAGGCAAACGATGCCATCGCTTAAGGCGATGGCATCGTTGTTTTAGAACCCTTCCGGGGTTATCCTGATTAATATCTGCATTTGCAGTTTGCGAAACCTTTTAAATTCGCAAAACAATCCGGTAACTATGAAAACATTTTACGCTACGCTTTTTCTTTTGCTTGCTTTTCTTTTTTCTTTTTCATCACAAAACCGCAAAGTGCTTATTATAGGTATTGACGGTACACGCAGCGATGCTTTTCAGCAGGCCAACACGCCTCATATTGACGGGCTGCTGCCGAACTCGCTTTACAGTTACGATTCGTGGCATACCGGTATTAGCTGGAGCGGCCCTTCGTGGACGACCATCCTCACCGGTGTGCAGTGGAACAAACATCTGGTAACGAGCAATGCCTTTGCCACTTCTGATTTTGCAACCTATCCGCCTTTCCCGGTGCTGGCAAAACAGATTTATCCGAATTTGAATTGCTCGATTGTGGCAGAGTGGGACCCTTTGGTAGATTACATCAGCCCTGCCGGATGGAACCACGCAGTTAAAGTTCCGGATATGAGTAACTGGCCCACGGCAGATTCGGCCGTAGTGGAATTGCAGAAACCGGATATTGATTTGCTGTTTGCTTACTTTGATAAAGTGGATATGACGGGGCACTACACTACGTTTTCGCCAACCAATCCGCTTTACATCAGTGCCATTCAAAGTGTAGATAGTGCCGTAGGCGAAGTGCTGGATGCTTTGTATGCCCGCCCCACTTACAGCAGCGAGAACTGGCTGATATTGGTAGTAACCGACCATGGCGGGACCGGTTATATGCATGGAGGAAACAGTATAGAAGAGCGCCACATCTGGTGGATGGCTTCGGGAAGCGCGGTGGCGCATCAGCAGATTAATGAAGCAGATCCGGGCACTTATAATTGTCATGCGAATAATGTTTTCGATACTACCTGCGTGAATAAAACGCTGATGAAACAATCGCCTACGCATCCCGATGTTGCGGTGACCGCTTTGCATCACCTGATTTATGAGTCGGGAATTAACCCCGAAACAAAACCGGAGTGGCACTTAGACGGAAAATCGTGGCTGTTGAATCAAACCGGTGTAAAGGAGATTGCAGGGAACGAAAATGTTTCTGTTTATCCGAATCCGGTGGCAGCTGAGTTGACCGTTGGCAATTTGCAGTTGGCCATAGCGAACAAAACACCGGTGGAATTATTTTCGTCAGATGGCAGAAAAGTATTCAGCGCTGTTCCGGTTTCTGAAAAAATCACTATTAACACAGCAAGCTTTGCAAAGGGAATTTACCTGCTGAAAGCCGGAACGGCTAACAGCAAAGTTGTAGTGGAATAATTACTTCAGAATTTCATCAATCGGCTTTCCGAATTTTTCTGCTTCGTAAAATTTCTTTCCGAAGAGTTTGGCTATAGTAGCCGCAGTTTGCTTTTGATAAAAATGTCCGCTCTTCAGCACACCTTCATTTTTAATTCCCGCACCAACAGCAGCCAGCCATATTTTATCGGCAGCCAGTATACCCTGCCCATGATGCCGCCACATATTGGCAGCAGCCGGGCCACGGCCATGGTCGCAGGTGATGATAAGCGTAGTATTGTTTTGGTATTGCGGGTCGGTCTGAATAAAGTTCCAGAGGTCCTGCAGGTAACCATCCAGTTGGTTGGCAGAATTCAGATAAGAATCGTATTGTCCCTCGTGACCAAAGTGGTCGGTTTCATCAAAGCCGATAAAGGCAAAGCGGGGATGGTTCTTTGCAATATACTCTTTGGCAAAATGGTAGGTGAGTGAATCGTCAGTAATAAATCCGTTTGATGGCGGACATGGCTGGCTCCAGCCAGCATAAGTTAAGTTACCGCTGGTGCATTTCCCGGCTGAGTCCTTTATGTTTACGTAGGCAGGCACCCCGTTACGTTTGGAGTTGATGATGCGCGGAAAGGCGTCCCACGTAGCTACAGCCACCAATTTGTTTTTCAATTTATCATCGGCCTGCAACAGATCGAAAATGGTGAGATTAGGATTATCGGGAAAATCGTTGCTGTTTACTTTGGGGTCGCCATAACCGCTGAAAATTTCGTTGTAACCGGGATACGAAAACCGCATGGGGTTGGTCACTTTCATTTTGGCAGCATTTTTTCGTTCGCCAATAATACTACCCTGTTTGGCAACGGTATTCCAGATGAAAGGAGTGAGTTTTTCTCTGCGTGTGTTAGCATCTTCGCTCCAGTATTTATTTTGAAGTGCCGGAATATCTTTCACCAGCTTTTTATTGCCGATTAGTTGTTTCTGTGCGCCTTTGAACATTTCCTGCCACCGGTAGCCATCAAAAGTTACCAGAATTACGTTTTGCGTTTTAGGGGCCTCCTGTGCAAACAAAACTGCTGCACAAAGAATGAGAATTGCAGAGAGAATTTTTTTCATATCTGTTTTAGTTGCGAGAGTAATGATAGTATGTAAATGAAAGGAAATGCGAACGTTGTATTACTGGTTTTTTCTCAGTCTCAACACCACTGCCTCGTGCCCTTTAACGGTCAGTTGAATGGTATCTTTCAAAATTCCGGCTTCTATGTGTTGCCAAACATCATGCGCGGCATATGTTCCCTCCAAGCCAAGTGCAGAAGATTTCAGATCATACTTCTTTTCCTTATTCGAGGTATTGAATACAGCAACGGCAACAGAACCATCACTTAAATTTCTCCGGTAAAGCCAAATGCCATTCGTTTTCGAAATCAATTTTGCCTGCTCTCCTTTTTCATCCTGACTAATGGCGAGGATATCGGGATTGAGCAGAATGTTTTTTGTAGGCTCATTCATACTCCGTAAATCGCAGCTAGAAAGCAAAGGTGCATTGAGCATACACCACATACTCATATGCGTTTGATATTCGAGGTCGCTCATGCCTTTGTATTTGCCTCCGCCACCTGTTGCTTTGCCCTTGCCGTAATTGCCTACAATCATCATGTCGGGGTCGTTCCAATGTCCCGGACCGGAAAATTTATCGAGTTTTGTTTGGCGCTTCATGATGCTCATAAAACTTCCATACCAAAAAGGATTGCCCTTCCAGATATCAATGATATCTGGAGTAGTACGCCAGTAATTTCCTCCTACACTTTCGCCCCATTCCCAGGGGTTAAAAAATCCCCAGTTGCATAAACTGTAAACTATGGAACGACCGCTGCCTTTTAACGCATCCCCCATTTTTTTGTAGCGTGCCAATGCTTCACTTTTTTTGAAAGGCACAAAACAGAAATCGTATTTCAGCAAATCAATTCCCCAATCGGCATATACCTTCGCATCAATTTCTTCGTGCTGAAAACCGCCAAAACATTTGCCACAGGTTTTATCACCCGCATCGGAATAAATACCAAGTTTCAAACCTTTGGAGTGAACATAGTCAGACAGCCATTTAATTCCGTGAGGAAATTTTTCGGGATTAGCCACCGGTTTCCCATCTGCATCGCGCGAAACCGCATGCCAGTAATCATCCATGTTGATGTATTGATAACCGAGGTCACGCATACCGCTGCTCACCATCGCATCAGCGGTTTCCATCACCAGTTTTTCATCGAGAGTGTTGGTGAAAACATTCCAGCTGTTCCAACCCATAGGTGGAGTTAAACAAAGCTTATCGCCTATTTCAATTTTAAATTCTTCATCGGCTCTTCCTTTTGCGTTTACGGCTTTAAATCGCACTTTATACTTACCGGCCTTAACTACTTTTCCGGTAATGATACCGGTGGTGTTATTTATCGTCAATCCTTCGGGAAGGTTTTCAGCATAAAACAAAATAGGCCGTTCACCGGTAGCGGGAATCGCGAAAAGAAATTCTGTATTGGGATAATTGCCCGTAATTTTTGCTCCATGAAAAACAGGAACACCTTCGTAAAGAGTTTGTGTGTTTTGAGAATTAGAAATAAAATAAATGAAGAGAAGAAGTGTAAAAAGGGAAAACGATTTAAATGTCATAGCGCTGGTTTGGTGGCCGAAAGTAGGTGAAATAATCTTAAAATAAATTCGCGTTTTTGCGTTTGTTACAGGAGCAATAAATACTTTCTTTATTTGCGGCTCCCAAAATTCATTTATGCGATTCACGTTTCGAAAAAATTGGTTTTTTGTCTTCTCTTTCCTTTCTCTATGCTTCTCTGTTTTTGCACAACAAAAACCAGGGTTGACTTTAAGCAGGTTTACTATAAGCGGCACTATAAAAGATGCCAAGACAGGAGAAGAACTTATTGGTGCCACGGTTTTTTTGAAAGACACAGCCGGTATTGGAACTACTACCAACGCTTATGGATTTTATTCGCTCACCATACCTACTCCTAAACATGAAATAGCGGTTAAGTATGTGGGGTATGATGACTTTACCATTACACTTGATTCACTTAAAAACCAAACTATCAACGTTTCGCTTTTGCCTTCGTCAAAAAATTTAAAGGAAGTAGAAATAAAAGCAAAGAAGAGTAATGAGAATATTACTACAGCACAAGTGAGCGCAATAAAACTGGATGTAAAACAACTCGAAAAAATACCGGTGCTGTTTGGCGAAAAAGATTTGCTGAAAACAATTCAGTTATTGCCGGGAGTTCAGCCAGCCTCAGAAGGCAACAGCGGTTTCTATGTACGCGGCAGCAGTAACGACCAGAACCTGATTCTGCTCGATGAAGCTCCTGTTTACAGCGCTTCGCATTTGCTTGGATTCTTCTCGGTATTTAATAACGATGCTATAAAGGACGCTGTGCTTTATAAAGGCAACATGCCTGCGGAATATGGCGGGAGACTTGCGAGTGTGCTGGATATAAAAATGAAAGAGGGAAACAGCAAAGAGTATGTGATTGGCGGTGGCATCGGGTTGATTTCTTCGCGATTAAATATTGAAGGACCTATAGTGCAGGACAAAGGTTCGTTCATTGTAACCGCCAGAAGAACATATGCCGATTTATTTCTGAAACTTTCGAAGAAGGAGCAGTTAAAGAAGAGCATTCTGTATTTCTATGATATAAATGCAAAAGCCAATTACCGCATTGGTAAACGTGACCGTATTTTCCTTTCGGGTTATTTCGGACAAGATAAATTCGGTTTCCAAGATCGGTTCAGTATTATTTACGGTAACGCAACAGCAACACTACGCTGGAACCATATTTTCAGCGATAAACTTTTCTCTAACACTTCATTTATTTTCAACGACTTCAACTACACCATCGGGATTACAGTGGCAAGTATTGATGTAAAATCAGTAATCCGCGATTTCAGTTTAAAAGAGGATTTAGATTACTACCTCAACTCACACAACAAACTCAAATTCGGTTTCCTTTCCACCTTTCATACCATAGTTCCCGGTCAGGTAATTTCACAGGATACTTCGCGCATCGGAAATATTTTCCTCACAAAAAATTACGGCTGGGAAAATGCAGTGTACGCACAGCATGAAGTTTCTCTCTGGAATAAAGTAAACATCAATTACGGTGTTCGACTTTCAATATTCAGTCAGGTGGGTCCATCAAAATATTTCAAATTCCCAAATGAAGAAACCATTGACACATTCAATTTAAAGCTCGGGCAGTTCAACAAAACATATTTTAATGCTGAGCCGCGCGTTTCTATCAGCTATAATTTTTATCCGAACATGAGTTTTAAAACGGCTTACTCGCGCAATGTTCAGAATCTCCATCAGCTTTCCACTACAACTACTTCGTTCCCAACCGACCGGTGGGTGATGACCACCAACAATGTAAAACCACAGATCGCTGACCAGGTGAGTGCCGGTTACTTTGTCAATTTCCACAAGGACATGTTTCAGGTTTCGGTGGAAGGATATTACAAGTGGATGCAGAATCAAATTGATTACAAAAACGGAGCAACGCTTCGGGCTAATGAAACGGTGGAAAATCAATTATTGTTTGGCGTAGGAAGAGCATACGGTGCGGAGTTTTTCTTTAAGAAAGCCACCGGAAAGTTTACCGGGTGGGTGAGTTACACTTTCTCGCGCAGCGAAAGAAAATTTCCTACAGTGAATCGGGAAACATGGTTCCCATCACGCTACGACCGCACGCATGATTTAAGTATTGTTTTGATGTATGATATTACTCCGCGCATTAATGTTTCGGCAACATGGGTTTATTATACCGGTATTGCTTCCACTTTTCCGAGCGGAAAATATTTCTTAAACGGACAGATTGTTCCGTATTACGGAGACAGAAATCAGGACAGGTTTCCTGCTTATCACCGTTTAGATATTGGTGCCACGTTTGTTCTGAAGAAAAGAAAAACATGGGAGCATGATTTGAACATAAGCGTTTACAATTTATATGCACGCAAAAATGCTTACTCTATAGATTTTAAAACTGATGATAATGGCAATACCACTTACGCGGAGAAGAGCTATCTCTTCCGTATTGTGCCATCCATTACTTACAATTTCAAATTCAGTATTTCACCTGCTAAAAGAAAAGCAAAATGAGAATGCAAAACATGATAAGAACTATACTGATGGTTTTTGTTGCTTCGATGGTCAGCACATCGTGCACTGAAAAAATTAATTTGAAGTTGAAAAATTCGACTCCGCTATTAACGATTGAAGGAAACCTGAGCGACAGATCAGGACCGTACTATGTGATTCTTAGCAAATCCAGATTGTATTATGAGAATAATTCTTTCACCGGATTGCCTTCTGCACAGGTTGTTATCAGCGATGATGCGGGCAACAACGATACCCTGACAGAAGTAGTTGCAGGACTCTACAGCACCAATTTTATTCAGGGAACGTTTGGAAGAACTTATCATTTGAAGGTTACTGCCGAAGGAAAAACCTATGAATCGTATTGCAAGATGCCTACACCGGTTGACATTGACAGCATAGATATTACGACAGAAACTGACTTTAAAGGAAACGTGAAAAAGAGAGCGAATATATTGGTGCGCGACCCTGCGGGTGTTCCAAATCAATACCGCGTAACATCGTTGCTTAACGATACAGCCAGTACCGGTTTCCATATTCATATTGACCGGCTTTGGGATGGGAAACTCAGAAGTTTTAATGTCCCTCAAAGTGATTTTAAAACCGGAGACACTTTAAAGATTGATTTGCAGAGTATAGATGAACATGTATATACATACTTCAGTGAATTTAACCAGAACCAGAATAATTTCGGAGCACCGGCAGCACCGGCAAATCCTGATGCTGTTTTTACTCCCGCTGCACTTGGATATTTCAGTGCCCATTCCATAAAGTCGAAGACGATTGTTATTCCTTAACTTCAAACAGGTTTTTCTTTATTACAGTAATTGGCCCCGGGCATTCATGTTGGTGGCAAGTGATACAACTACTTACCATTTTATTAAACGTGGCTATTCTTTCTGAAGAATCCTTTACCAGATAATACTTTTCAAGGTCTTCAAAAAAACGGTCTACATACTGTTTATGGTTTTTAGAGAGTTTCTTGCCTTTTGTAATTTTTGCTTTGCCCATTTTCTGAGCATCGACAGATAATCGAGATACCGGCTTATTGGTTTCAATTAACTGCTTTTCGTTTTGAATATAAACCAGCATACTCTTCATCAGCTTTGACATTTCACTTGGCTTTTCTTTAGGGGTAATCATTGACGACATTATTACTATGCTGATAACCATCCATAAAATCACGCCTGTTCTCCTTTTCATAAAACCGTTTTTGTCAAATTTATTTCTGCAAAGTAATTTCTTTTAGATTTGATTTAAACCACATACATGCATCAACTCGCCACGCTCGATTACATTGTTTTCCTTTTCTACTTTTTAGTTGTTGCCGGATACGGCCTTTGGATTTATCAGCGAAAGAAAAAAGCAAGTGTTGATTCTAAAGATTACTTCCTGGCTGAAGGTTCTTTAACCTGGTGGGCCATCGGTGCTTCACTCATTGCATCGAACATTTCTGCCGAACAATTTATAGGTATGAGCGGTGCGGGTTTCAAACTTGGGTTAGCTGTGGCAAGTTACGAATGGATGGCAGCGGCAACGCTGATTATCGTAGCAGTATTCTTTATGCCGGTGTATCTAAAAAATAGAATTTACACCATGCCACAGTTTTTAAGTACACGTTATAACGGCACAGTTGCTATGATCATGGCGGTGTTTTGGTTGTTATTATATGTAGTTGTGAACCTCACTTCTATTTTGTTTCTGGGGGCACTTGCCATCAGCAGTATTTCCGGTTTGAGTTTGAGTTTATGTATGTATGGCTTAGCGGTGTTTGCCATTTTTATTACGCTGGGGGGAATGAAAGTGATTGGCTTTACGGATGTAATTCAGGTTTTCTTTTTGGTATTAGGAGGATTGGTTACCACATATCTCGCGTTAAATCTTGTGGCGGAAAAATTCGGCACCACCGGAGTAATGAATGGCTTTCATTTAATGACTTCGAACGCCAGCGATCATTTTCACATGATACTTAAACCCGATAATCCAAGTTACCTCGACTTGCCGGGTCTAACTGTTTTACTCGGAGGTATGTGGATTGCCAACTTTAGTTACTGGGGATGCAATCAATACATTACACAGCGCGCACTTGGTGCCGATTTGCCAACTGCCCGCAACGGAATTCTGTTTGCCGCTTTTCTGAAATTACTGATGCCGGTGATTGTAGTGTTGCCCGGTATTGCTGCTTTTGTATTGTATCAACAAGGAAGTTTTCAAACCGAATTACTGAATGCAGACGGAGTTATTGCAGGCGACAAAGCCTATCCGGTGTTGCTGAATTTACTGCCTGCAGGGTTGAAAGGGTTGAGTTTTGCCGCACTTACAGCAGCTATTGTTGCTTCGCTTGCAGGCAAGACAAACAGCATCGCCACTATTTTCACTTTAGATATTTATAAAAAGGTGCTGAACAAAAATGCGGATGAAAACAAACAGGTGCAGATTGGAAAAATAGTTGTTGTTGTTGCCATGCTGATTGCTGTTTTTATTGCTCCGCATTTAGGTATTGATAAAGGCGGACTGAATTACATTCAGGAATATACGGGCTTTGTTTCGCCCGGTATCTTCGCCATGTTCATTATGGGTTTTTTCTGGAAAAAGACCACATCGAACGCTGCGCTTTTTGCAACCATTGGTGGATTTCTTTTTTCGGTTTTGCTGAAATTTTTACCGGGCATGATAGATTTATCTTCGCTGGCTTCAATAGGTTTTTCGAAAGCAAATGCAACAGGTGTTTTTGAAATTCCTTTCCTCGACAGAATGGGGATTGTGTTTGCGCTTTGCATAGCTGGCATGTATATCATCAGCATGTTTGAAAATGCAGACGGGAAGAAATCGCATGCCTTGGAAGTTGACACTGCACTATTCAAAGTTTCTAATTCGTTCTTAGTTGGCTCGCTGATTATTGGCGGCTTGCTGGTAGCGCTGTATACCTTGTTTTGGTAAACCTTTTTAATTACTGATTTGTAAACCCAACTACCCAATATGAAATACGTCCTTCTCTACATCGCCATTATTGCCAACATTTTAACCAATGTGGGTTTTAACTTCTCTGCCATTTATGATAAAGAGCCTGTAAAAAAATGGGGGTTCCTGGCCATCGGTCTGGTATTTGGACTGATTAACTCTGTGCTTTTTACCGAGGCATTAAAAACAGTTCCGCTGCATGTGGCAAGTGCCGTGTTTTTCTCCATTACCATTATCGGGTTGTTCTTAGTAGCACACTTTTATTTTCACGAACCGGTTTCGGGGAGAGAAATAGCAGGTGTGTTTGTAATTGTGGCGGGAGTGGTTATGGTATCGATGAAATAATTTTGATGCAATACTTATTCGTTAAATGAACAAGCATCTTCTCTTTCCATTTATTCTGCTGCTTGTTTTTTTTGAAACGTCTGTTGCGCAACAACTTTCGGAATACGCCAATCCTCTCATCGGCACAAAAGGGCTTTTTCTTTACGGCAGAACAACTCCGTTTGTCACACCGCCTTTTGGCATGACGCACTGGACACCGGTTACCCGTAAATCGCGAATCGCTGTTCCGCTTTACAATTATTTCGATACGCGCATTCGCGGGTTTCGTGCTTCACATAAGCCTGCTATGTGGATGGGCGATTACGGACACGTAACCTTAAAGCCCGCTATCGGTAAGATAAAATCAAAAGCGCTAAAGCGCACTTACTATTTCTCGCATTGCAGCGAAAAATCAAAACCCTATTCCTACTCGGTTAGTTTGATTACACAAAAGCTTTCCAAGATTAAAACGGAAATGACGGCCACTGCACGTTGCGGTATGCTGAAGTTTACCTTTCCTAAAAATGAAAAGCCTGCGGTATTTATTGAAGCCAGCGAACTGAACGATTCAACCGGTTGGATAAAAATCAATGCCGATAAAAAAGAAATCATCGGCTGGAATAAAGACCGACAATCTTCGCACCTCGGTCCTCCCCTGCCCAACTTCAAAGGCTATTTCGTTATTCAGTTTAACGAAGTCTTTGAATCGTTCGGAGTTTATGAGAAAGAAGTTTTGAAGCAAGACAGCACGGAACAGACTGCCGATGCCTGCGGTGCTTGGGTTCGTTTTGCTAAAGACACAAAACACGTTCAGGCAAGGGTTGCCACTTCTTTCATCAGCATTGAACAGGCACGTGAAAATTTGCAGAAAGAAATTGCTGATAAGAATTTTGAAACCGTAGCTGATGAAACCAAACAGCAATGGAATAATTATCTGAGCCGGCTAGAAATTGAAGGCAGCAAAAAACAAAGAGGAATTTTCTATTCCGCCATGTATCACACGCTTTTGTTCCCGCGCACGTTTTCGGAATACGGAAAATATTACAGCGCTTTCGATGATAAAATTCACACCGGTGTGAGCTATAACGATTACTCGCTTTGGGATACTTACCGTGCCGAGCATCCGTTGCTCATTCTCACCGCACCGGAGCATGTGGCGGGTATGGTTCAGTCGTTAATACAGATGTATGAAGAAGGTGGTTATATGCCTAAGTGGCCCAACCCTACTTACACCGGTATAATGATTGGCACCCATGCCGATGCGGTGATTGCCGATGCAGTGGTGAAAGGCGTAAAGGGTTTCGATTTACAGAAAGCTTACGAGGCATGTATGAAAGATGCGATGGTTCCATCGGGTAACGATAGCGTGAACCGATGGGCCGACCGCGAACCTTTTACTTTTATTGAGGCGCGTGCCGGTTTGTATTGGCTAAAGAAACTCGGCTATGTGCCGGTGGATAAAACCAACGAATCGGTTTCGAATACGCTGGAAGGTGCTTATGATGATTTTTGTGTAGCGCAGGTAGCCAGGGCAAACGGCAAGCCGGATGACTACAATTTGCTGATGAAGCGCAGTAAAAATTATGTAAACGTTTACAACCACGCTACCGGTATGATGGCTCCGCGCAAAGCTGATGGCAGCTGGTATAAAAACACCCGCGAAGGTTTTACCGAAGGCAGCCCATGGACATATTTGTTTGGCGTGCAGCACGATATTCCGGGCCTGATTGATTTGATGGGCGGCAAAGAAAATTTCATTAAAAAGCTGAATCAGAATTTCCGTGGTGTGCATTACATACACATGAACGAACCGGGGCATCATTACACGTATCTGTATGATTACGTTGGCCAGCCGTGGCGCACGCAATACCTGGTTAACCTCAACCGCAGGTTTTTATACCGCAACAATCCCGATGGTATGGATGGCGATGACGACTGCGGACAAATGAGTGCCTGGTATGTTTTCAGCGCGCTGGGGTTTTACCCCGTTACGCCCGGCACCGATGTGTATGCCATAGGCACTCCTCAGTTTGCCAAGGCCACTATTTATTTTGAACCTGCTAACCGCGAAAAGAAATTTGAAATTATTGCCCGCCATGTTTCGGTGCGCAACATTTACATACAAGCCGTTACCCTCAACGGCAAAAAGTTAGCAGAGCCCTTTCTGCACCATGCCGATATTATTAATGGAGGCACGCTTGAATTTGAAATGGGGCCGAAGCCGAAGAAGAGTTGGTAGGGTTATTGGGTTCCCGCCTCAAAGCAGGCGGTCGCGCTTTACGCTGCATCTTTTTTGCAACGCAGAAAAGCTAAGCACAAAAAAGGATTTGCGCTCCAATCGCTAACCCGAATACAAACAGCCGGTTCAGTCTTTCTATTCAACATCCGCATATACTTGTGCAGAAATTTGTTCTAAAAATAAAAGTGTTTGCTCAAAA
>CAIYOV010000411.1 GCA_903927935.1 uncultured Bacteroidota bacterium
CCGTTCAGGATGTAGTGCGTGCCCTCGGCATTTAAAACCGCATGTGTTTTACCGCTGTTGGCATCAGAGCCCGCACCCGGTTCGGTTAAACAATACGAACAACCTTTTTCTCCGCTTACAATACCGGGTAAGTATTTTGTTTTTTGTTCTTCGGTACCATACCAGGCAATGGGTAATGAGCCGATGGAAGTCTGACAACCGATAGTAGTAGCAAACGAAAAGCCACCGGCAAGACCTTCGGTAAAAAGCAAAGCGGTATTAAAATCCATTCCTCCTCCCCCGTATTTTTCATCTACCGAAACACCGCAAAAACCCAGCGCTGCTGCTTTATGGAAAATCTCCAGCACCAGGTCTTTATCTTTCTCTGCATCTAAGCTCGCAACCTTACCAATGCCCAGGCCGTGCACTTCTTTGAGCATAAAATCTTTTACCGTGGCAAGCACCATCAGCTGCTCTTCGGTAAACTCTTCGGGAATAAAAACATCGGCAGTGTTGGTGTTCTTTAATAAAAAAGAGCCACCGGTAAGATTAGATTTTGCTGACATGGTATGGTTTTAATGCTTACGCGAATTTATAAGGATGTTTTACACCTGCGCATCAAAAGTTTTCATGAATGTTGGCTTCCTGCCTGCGCGGTTAACACGTTGCAAACGCTGCTGTTTTAGCATTCTTGTCACAGACGTGGCTATTTATGCAAAACCACATTCTTCGAGTTACCGTATTTATCCTGTTACCTTCACCCACATGGACAATGTAATTACCTACTTAAAAACCCTCACCCCTATGGGTTGGATGCTTATTTCTGTTTTTTTTCTGTTGGTTGCGCTTTCGCTTTACAGCCAGTTCAGAAAGCGCAGAAGCACAGAAAATTAAATTGGCGCACTTACTGCCTGTGGACGTTATACAATTTTGAAAAAGGGGACTTGTATGATTCACACACTCACAGGCAATGAGGACGCCCACGCTAATGGGTAAAAAATAAAAAAGTGCGATAGTTTTTTGCCTTTTAATTTAACCGTGAAGTATTACTCAAAAATTCAATCACATCGTGTTGCACTTTGAGAGGTTTTTCCATCATTGGAACATGACCGCATGAATCGTAAATGATTATGCGGCTTCCCTTAATATCCTGATGAAAACGTTCGGCATATTTTACGTTTATTATTTTATCCTGCTTGCCCCACACTATTAAAACCGGACAGGCTATGTTTCTTATTTTACTCACATCGAACGGCTCGTTGCTGTTGGCCATTTCTACAATATGCTTAAGATTGCCTTCGCGATTCCAAAAACTGTTTACACGTTTTATTTTTTCGGCAGTTAAGAGCCGGTTTGAATAGGCTACCCTTATTATTCCGGCTTTGGTAATAAATTCAGGCAGACCTTTTTTCATAAAAAACTTTACCGGCCAATATCTGAATACATGGGCATTGGCGCTTTTCATTACTTCTTTAAGGTCGTAACCGGCACTATTAAACAACACCAGTCTTTTTACTTTATCGGGATGTTGTGCAGTAAGTTCAATAGACATTAGCCCGCCCAGTGAATTGCCCATTACAAAACACGAATCAATGTGCAGCGTATCTAAAATAAAGCTGAAATATTCGGCATAGGCATAGTGTAAGGTAGTTTTGCCGTAGGTAAACGGAAAGTCGGAAAGGCCAAAGCCGGGCAGGTCTATGCGTATTACGTGGTAATGGTTATTGATGAGTGAGTCGAGTACATAAAAATCGCGATTGCTGCCTCCAAAGCCGTGAATCATTAACACAGTCATGTTGCTGTCGTTGCCGCTTTCGGTGTAGTGCAGCTCACCGTCTTTCCAGTTAATAAAATGCGAATTGGGCAAAGTATATCTGGCTTTTACTTCGGCCTTTGTCAGGGTAAGGTCTTTACGAAAAAGAATATATGCCAAAACGAATACAAGAAACAAAAGAAGTAGGGAAGCTATTTTGCGCAACATCTTGAAATGTAAGGCGGCTAAGATGCGATTTTTGTTTTGGTTCTTTGTTGGTGTTACCACCAACAACATTATTTTTCCAAACTGTCTTTCTCATTAACTACACAGAAACAAAGCGTCACAAAATTTGAGGTTTAGGCATTTTAAACCTCGGGTGCAACAAACTTTACAAAACCTTTCCGCTTTCAATAGCTTTTGTATAGAAATATTTACCACCCATTAGTTATAATCTAATATGAGGCGCGCAAAAACGTAACAACCATCTGCTAATCAGCCTGAAAGTTGCAAACTATACAGCGGCATTTTGATCTGTAAATGCCGCTGCACGTTTCGTGAGAGCAGCATTTTGATCTGTAAATGCCGCTGCATGGTTCGTGAGAGCGGCATTTTGATCTGTAAATGCCGCTGCATGGTTCGTGAGAGCGGCATTTTGATCTGTAAATGCCGCTGCATGGTTCGCGAGAGCGGCATTTTGATCTGTAAATGCCGCTGCACGTTTCGTGCGAACGGCATTTTGGTTCGTGAATGCCGCTGCATTTAACCTGACTAATGAAATACAGGATTTACTCAATGTTGCTGGTTACCACAAAGCATGGTGGTCTTCGCACACACCGGTGGCAGTGAACGTCTCGCGCATACCATTAATAAGCACCGTGCCGGTAATTTTTCCGTATGCCTGCACAAAAATGCTTTTCATTAAAACAATGTTTACGTTTTCACTTCTTGCCCCACTGGGTGTAAGGATGCAGTCGAGCAGTTTATCATCGGTGGCAATGTGCCAGTTGTTTTTGTCGAAAGGCTTTTGCATGGTAAATACTGCCGAAGAGAGGGGAGTTTTCTGTCCGTCAATCCACAAAATATTTTCGAGGTCATTGTTAAAGTGTTTCACCAGATTAACGGCTACACTTTTTCCGCTTTGCGTAGTGCCTATAAACGCCAGCCAGTTCCACACCGTTTCGCGCGGAGGGTAACCTTTGCTGAAATCAACGGCTCCGTAATTACCATTTACCTGATAGGTTTTACCCACATGTTCAATGTTCAACTCTACCGGCATGCAAACATTTTTGTAAGTAAAATGAAAAGGTCTGCCGCCCTTACTAGGCGCTACTATACTTACACCGGTGTTTGAATTTTTAGCGGCTATACGCAGTTTATACTTACCGGTGTATTCAAAATTCATATTTCCGTTTTGCGTATGTATGCGGTACTTGCCGAGCTTCCACTCGCTGTTTAAACCGGGGTCGAAACCGGAGGCAAAACCAAGCGGCACTAAAGCGCTGTCCTGCACAAAAACATTATCCTTAAACGAATAGAAATAAGTAAACGCATTAGCCACAAAGCCCGCATCGGCAATGGCAATGCCGCAGATAAGTTCGGGACTGTAAACTCCGAAAAACATCCAGGCCTTACGGCTGGTTCTGCGTTTTTTAAAGAACGTTCCCTGTACATCCCAATGCGCGGTGCTTACATCGTTTATTAAATCGTTATAAATGCCGAAAGGCAGAGCACCGGTACCGGTAAACAGTTTTTCAGAAGCAGGAAATATCATGTGGCAAAGTTTAAAACCGAAAATAGAAATAAGAAAGGAAGCCTTAATTAACTCATCACCTTTACCTTCTTGGCATTGGCAATTGCCTTTTGCTTCACCGCATTTACATCGCTGCCAACGTCATCGTAGGCCAGCGTAACCGCCATTCTGCGGTAAGGGCGAGTGGTGGGTTTGCCGAAAATGCGGATGTCGGTGCGCGGTTCTTTAATGGCCTCTTCCACACCGGTGTAAGTCGGGTTCACTCCTTCCTTTTCTGCCAGCACTACGGCACTTGCCCCTACTTTCAGCAATTCAATTTCGGGAATGGGCAAACCGAGCACAGCGCGTGCGTGCAATTCAAATTCAGAAAGATTTTGTGTTCCGGCAAGTGTAACCATACCGGTATCGTGCGGACGCGGAGAGAGTTCAGAAAAATAAACTCCGTCATCAGCTAAAAAGAATTCAACGCCCCAGATACCGGCACCGGTTAGTGCGCGCGTAACTTTATCGGCAATTTCCTGCGCTTCTTTTACATGTGCAGGACTGATAGCGCAGGGCTGCCAGCTTTCCATATAGTCGCCCCTCTCCTGTCGGTGACCTATTGGCGGACAGAAAAGTGTAACACCATTCTTTTGTGTAACTGTGAGCAAAGTAATCTCCGTTTCAAACTTCACGAATGCTTCCACAATTACTTCTGCCAAGTCGCCACGCTTTCCGCTTTGCGAATAGTTCCATGCCTTTTCAATATCGGCTTCACTCTTAATTGTTGATTGTCCTTTGCCCGATGAACTCATCAGCGGTTTAACCACGCAGGGAATGCCTACTTCTTTCACCGCACCTGCCAGTTCTTCAAACGAAGTGGCGTAGCGATAGTTCGCGGTTTTTAATCCTAATTCTTTTGCTGCTAAATCGCGGATGGCTTTGCGGTTCATAGTAAAGTTAGCCGCGCGAGCCGATGGCACTACCTGCACACCCTGTTTCTCGTAATCGTAAAAACGCTCGGTGCGGATGGCCTCAATTTCGGGAACAATAATATCCGGTTGATGTTTCGCTACAATGGCATCAAGTGCGTATCCATCCAGCATGTTTATCACTTCGCGCTCATCGGCTACCTGTTGTGCCGGTGCATTGTTGTAACTGTCTACCGCAATTACATATTGCCCCAACCGCTTCGCAGCAATTACAAATTCCTTTCCCAGTTCACCGCTGCCCAACAGCATTATCTTTTTTGACATTCTTAATTTATTTGAATTGAATAAAAGTTTTTACTTCGTTGTGCAAAATAAAAACGCCATGCAAGACGACAAAAATTTATTTACTGAGAAAGTTCCTGCCGGAAAGAGAACTTATTTTATGGATGTAATGGAAAATCACAAAGGCCATCGCTATATTAAGTTTACCGAAAGCCGCGCCAACGATGGAGAGTTTATCCGCCATACCGTTCGTATTTTTCAGGAAGACTTTGATAAAATTTTTACTGCGTTCGACAGCATGAAGTCCTTTATTCAATCCACTACGCCACCGTCTGCGGCTAAAGAAGAAAAAGAAGAAGACCTGAGTTTTTAAGAGTTCTCCGTTCTGTTTGTTTTTAAATCCTATTCAATTACTAAGTTCCTGACTGCACTTCCGTTTTCGCTTTTCAGCTGAACGGAATATGCCCCTTTAGCCAAAGCGGGAAGTTCAACAGCAATAACAGGTTTGGTTGATTCAAGCATTTGATTTTTGCGATAGCAAACTTTGCCAATAGCATCGGTAATAATTAACTCTGCCGCTTGTGTTGAAGTAACATGAATATCCAAATTGAAATTTCCTTTTGTTGGATTCGGAAAAATGCTGAACGCAAGTTCGCTCTTCAGTTCGTTAATGCCCTCGCAAATATTTACAGTAATATTCAAACTATCTGTAGAAATGCAGCCATAAGTATTCGTATAAGTATAATAAACTGTATGGTTAACGCTACCGTTAGCGATTGGAGGAGAAAAGGTGTTATTATTTACTGCAAACCCTGAATAGGTTCCACCAACTGGAACAATAAATCCATTCAATGAAAAATTAGGAGCACAGCCACCTACTATTTTGTTATTACTGTCAATAGTTAAACCAGTTTCTGCTCCAACCTGCAAATCAATATTCACTACTGACTGGCAGTTGTGGTTATCGGTAAATGCATAAGCCATCGTAACAACACCGGTACCGGCTAAAGCCGGATTGAAAATCGAATCGTTTGTTACAAAGCCTGAATAATAAAGCCCTCCCAAAGGCTGTACCAGACCGCTTAAAGAAACTGCGGACTCATCAACGCAATATTTATAGCTGGAACCGATGATATTTAACGCAGTGGTATCATTAACCGTTAACGAAAACGAAGTATGCGAAACACAACTATACTGATTGGTATAAGCATAAGCAATATCATAGTTACCGGCAGTCTGGTGTAAAGACGTAAACTGGTTGTTGCTCACGCCTGTTCCTGAATAAACACCACCGGCAGGAGAAACGTAACCGGCTAAAGGTTGTGTGCCAATAGTATTGTTACAAAAAGGAATAACACAGTTACATAGGGCCAGCGAAGTGGTATCATGCACATTTACATAAACCGAATCGCTCATAGCCTCACAACCGGCATGAAGAGTTTTCGATACCTTTACTTTATACCATCCGCTTTGCTGGGCAGCGTATTGATAAGCAGTGGCGCCATTGATAATTCCACCGGTATTGTACCACTGATAAGAAAGTGTATCTCCTTGCAGGGCTGAAACAGTAACCGGTCTGCAGCCTTCAACCGTATCTTTTAAAGAAATAAATGCTTTAGGGTTGCAGTCAGATGTTTCGGTAAGATGATAAATTCTCCCGTTAGCCCTTCCACCGATATACAACTCTCCAAAGTTATCTTGACCAAACGTTCCGATATTGTTAGTCGA
>CAIYOV010000412.1 GCA_903927935.1 uncultured Bacteroidota bacterium
CTTTTCCCTGATACTTTCCATCCCAGCCTTCATTTACATTGTTGCCATCAAAAACCTTTTCGCCCCACCGGTTAAAAATACCCCAGTCAAAAATCTTCACCCCGTTTGCCAATACTTTCAAAACATCATTGGCACCATCGCCATTTGGAGTAAACACATTCGGAATAAAAACAATCGGTTGCTGATAAATAGTAATGTAATCAGGCTTGGTCAGCGAATCGCTACAACCATATTGATTACTCGAAATAAGGGTAACTGTATAAACACCCGGCTGTAAATAAACATGCGAAGGCGATTGAACACCTGAGGCTGTCAGGTCGCCAAAATTCCAATTCCATGTATCGCTGTTTACAGATGTATTAGCAAAACTGATGGGGGTGGAATTGTCATTATAACTTGAAAGAGGAGTAGCATTAAAGTTTGCCACAGCAGCAGGATGTGCCACAGCAATACCGGTAGCTGTATCAAAACAGTTTCCAAGCTGGGCAATGAGAGTCACATTAAACGTATCATCAACCGCATACTGGTGTGTAGGGTTATCAAACGTTGAATTATTTCCGTCACCAAAATTCCAGAAATAAGTATTGCTGCCCGCCGGTGTTGAATTATTCGTGAAAATATTCGGAACGCCTTTACAAACTTCATTCGCAGTAAAATCAGCCACCGGATTTGGATTTACATTGATCGTAATGCTTGCTGTATTACTACATGTATTGTTATCGGTAACAGTTAAGGAGTAAGGAGTTGTTACTGTAGGCGAAGCTACCGGATTAGCAATATTGGCATTGTTTAAATCGCCAGCGGGACTCCATACATAAGTAGTTCCTCCGCTCGCGCTCAGTTGCGCGCTTTGCCCAATGCAAATAGCAGTTGGCTGAGAAATTAAAATTACAGGTAAGGCATTCACCGTATAAACAATACTGTCATATCCACTGCAATTGCTGTTCGGGTCGGTATAAGTATAAACCAACCAAAAAATTCCTGCACCGGCAATGGCAGGGTCAAAAGTTACCGATGCGTTGGTGATACCGGTTCCGGTCCATACACCGGCAACTGGAGTAAATCCTGCAAGCGTAACTGCGGCAGCATCTATACAGGATGCCTGGTCGGCTCCCGCATTAACTACCGGTGCCGGACTAACCTCTGTTACAATAGTATTACTGATTGGGCTGGTGCATCCCAAATCAACTGCTTCAACGGTTATAGTGCTTCCGTTAGTAAGTAAATTAGTCGTGTAAATATTCGAAGCACTCGACTGAACCTGAACACCCCCGTTATAAAAATTATAAGTGCCATAACCGGTAGGTGCAGCGGTGAAAGTGATAGAAACTCCCTGACAAATAGAATCATTCGCATCGCTGCTGGTGAGGGTTACTGCCGGAATCGGGTTCACCGTCATTGCTATGGAAGAACTTGGCGCACTTACACAACCATTCAGCGAACCGGTGGCTACAATTACATCGTTATTATTAAAAGCAGAAGATGAATAGGTGTTACCGGTGCCACTTTGAACGGAAACAGCATTCACTGTAAAATCATAATTACTTAAACCACCCGGTGAAGCAGTTACGGTTACCGCATCACCTTGACAAATGGTTTGGCTCGGAACAGAAATAATAACCAGTGGTGTTGGCTTAACGTAAATGCTATCCACATTACTCCAGCTACTTGTACAACCATTTTGTGTAACTATGCAATAAATAAAATTTCCCTGACCAAGTTGTGTTGTAGCCCATGTATTAGATGCACCGGATTGCTGTAAAGACCCTCCGTTATAAAAGGCGTAGCTATCATAACCTGTAGGAAGTGCTGTAAACGTTACTAAATCGCCACCACAAATAGTGTCATCTGCATCTGAATCAGTCAATGTAGCGGGAGAAGGAATAGGTTTTATATATGGATGATGAATGGCACTTGGATTCGAGAAACAAACTCCATCAAATGCCAGCACCATTACACTATCCCCTATGTTAAGTCCATTTGCAATAAACGAATTTCCGGTGGTTGACTGAATCAGCACATTGTTTACAAAAAAGTTATATAGCTGATACCCGGACGGTGTTGCAGTGTATGTTATCTGCGTGCCGTAACAAACCGAATCGGTATTATGAGCCATGTTTACATTAATGGTGTTGGGCTGCACTGTTACCTGCAAAGAATCCTGCACTCTTCCGCAGCAAGCAGTAGTGACCCAAACATGTACCATATAGGTTCCCGGAGTTGTAAATACCATAGGAACATTTTGTGCCCCGGCATTTATTACCACTGGAGGTAAACCGGCAGGGCCAAAATTCCATTCATACAATGAACCGGTGAGAGTAGTTTTAAATGTATCAGGACATCCTGCAACAGAAGGAACATTGGTATGTGTAATTGTATTGCTTTGCGATTGAGGAGAGAAAATATCTACAAAATCGGTAAAGGTAGTTCCTCCAAAAGTGATTGTCTTTCTGCCAACAGTACTGTATTGCACTGATACAGGACCGGTGCCGTTACCGGTTGCAGGGCTTGCTCCAGAGCCAAAATTCCAGGCACCGGTAACCGGTGTGGTAAAAATAACTTCTGCATTCGTACACCCGTGGTTATCTACACTAATCACCGGAGGATTTCCCGGAACGGATGTGATATTGTTTTGAGTAACCGGTGTGCCGCCTGTTTGAGATAAAGCCATACTAAGACCGGGCGCACCGTTACCACCGGCACTGCCGTTTCCACCGGCACCTCCTGCTCCACCTGCAGCTCCATTACTAAATCCACAACCAAAGCCTGTTCCTCCTGCACCTCCTGCACCTCCTGCTCCTCCTGCTCCTCCTGCTCCCCCCGCACCTCCTGCTCCCGCAGCTCCTGCAATTAGATTGCAATCAATAATATTTCCACCCGCTCCGTTACCATAGAGAAAAACTGCAAACGATCCACCACCACCACCTCCTCCTGTGCCTCCTGCTCCTCCAAAGCCACCGCCACCGCCACCGCCTCCACCGCCACCATAATCATCTGAATTATCCTGTTGGCGACCACCACCACCACCGCCACCACCACCACCACATCCATTTGCACCAGCTGAACCTGCAGTACCCGCTGTACCTGGTACAAAATATCCGGGAACAGTAATTGCACCTGCGGGTCCGTTACTACCGGCTATGCCATTGGTTCCATTAGATCCGGCACCGCCAACTCCTGGATTTCCACCGCTGCAACTACCGTTATGAGAAGTGCCAAATAGCCCACATCCGCAACTTGGTCCGCTACCGCTTGCACCACCTGCAGCGCCACAGGAGCCGGTAGCACCAGGAATTCCACTTCCATTCCAATGCCCCATCGCTCCACCATTTCCTCCGGCACCTGCACCGGTTCCTCCAGCACCTCCACCAAACAATGGTCCTGGTGCACCCGGTTCAGGAATACCAGTTAACCCGGCTTGTCCGGGACTTCCAGATGCACCTGCTGCACCTGGCGCTCCCGCCACACCAGGTGTTCCGGCTGCAGAAGTTAAGTAACAACGTACAATACTATAATTACTACAAGTGTTCAGATAAATACCATAAGCACTAGCCCCCACTCCGTTAGGAACATCCATCTCGAACGTGATGTCTTGTAAACGGAAGTTAGTGGCATTCATGCCTACCATTATAGCTGTTGCATTGGCTGGAAAGGGAAGCAAATTCAGATTATTCCGATGAATAACTGTTGCCGGTGTGTTACTTTTTACCCAAGTTACAGGGTCGAAGCCCCCTTCGATGGTTGTATTGCTGGGAACAGGAATTTCGTTAGGTGTAACATAAACTCCTGCTGCTAACCAAATACGGTTGTAAGCACCTGTAGCCAAAGATAACCCATAAAGCAATGAAGCCGGATTAGCGCGCGTACCAGCACCTGCTGTACCGGCACCAGTTGGTGTAACATAAATTACACCGCATTGCTGGGCAATACTTGAAATAGAAATGGCAAGAAATAGAACAACACTCGAAAGTGTTTTGTAAAATTTTGTCATCATAAAATTTTTATAAACGGCAATAAAAGTAAAAAATCAGGGCAAAGTTTAAAGAGTAATTATACAGTATGATTGAAAGAAAGAATCATTGGTTGTAAGTTGGGATAACATTTCTGCACTTTGCGGAAAGACCTCACGACTATTGATATTCTTTTTTGTGCAGTTTGCGAAAATCAATTCTATTCTATATTTGCGCTCCCTCAAGGCCCGGATGGCGAAATTGGTAGACGCACTACTTTGAGGTGGTAGCGCCCGTAAGGGTGTGCGAGTTCGAATCTCGCTTCGGGCACAAAAGGTAAAGCCCCGCAAATTGCGGGGCTTCTTTATTTTCACTTACATTAAAACATATAATTGAAACTCCATCGCAATCTTTGCAACGCAGTTATTACCGGATTAAAAGATATTCTGCTCGATAAAAAACAGGCCGATGTGATGGTGAGCAACCTGCTGCAATCGAATAAAAGCTGGGGCGCACGCGACCGGAACTTTATTGCCGAAAACATTTATCACATCGTTCGCTACAAACGTCTTTATGAATTTTGTTTGAACGATGAATTGTTTGGCGAAGTATCGCTCTGGAAATTATTCGGCACCAAATTAATTTTAGAAAGTGTTGAATTGCCTGCGTGGGAAGAGTTTTCTGCTTTAAACAAAGAACAAATATCAGAGCGCAGCACAGAGGCAAAAACCGTTCGCAAAATACGCGAGAGCTTTCCTGACTGGCTCGATGAGTTATGTGCCAAAGAATTAGGCAAAGCCTGGGAGCAGGAGGCAGCGGCACTGAACACACCGGCTAAGTTTTCTATCCGCATCAACACACTAAAATCAAATTTTGAAGTGATTAAGCGAATGCTTACCGATGAAGGTGTTGAACTTTGTGAAACACCGGTGGCACCTGATGCACTTATTATTAACACCAAGAAGAATTTCAGAAATCATGCTGCATATAAAAACGGATTGTTTGAGGTGCAGGATATTTCTTCGCAGTTAATCGCACCGTTTCTAGAAGCTGCACCGGGCATGAATGTAATTGACGGCTGTGCCGGTGCCGGTGGCAAATCTTTACACCTCGCTGCACTGATGCAAAACAAAGGAGAAATTCTTTCGGTAGATATTCACGAGCGCAAATTAGATGAGCTGAAAATGCGCGCTTCTCGGGCCGGTTGTAAAATCATAAAGCCCATGCACACTGATAAATTGACACGACACTTTCAGGGATTGCTTCAATCATTTGCCGATAGAATTTTACTGGATGTGCCCTGCTCCGGCACCGGTGTATTGAGAAGAAAGCCCGATGCAAAATGGAGTTTGACCAAAAAATTTATTGACGAATTAAAGCAAACGCAGGCGCAGATTTTACAGGAGTATGCTCCTATGCTGAAGAAAGACGGGATTCTGGTTTATTCTACCTGCAGCATTCTTCCATCCGAAAATGAGTTACAGATAAAAGCCTTTTTAGAAAAGCATCCGGAGTTTACGCTGCTGGAAGAAAAAAGAATTTCGCCCGCCCTTACCGGATTTGACGGGTTTTATATGGCCAAGCTGAAGAAAATATAATTAATCGCAATTGTAACCAAGCGATTCCTGATAATGGAACGCCTGTGAAAACGAATCATCGGTAGCAAAGTCTTTTTTACAAAGCTTTACATCGGCTGCAGGATACTTTCTGCAGGTGCTGCATTGCTTGCATGAGTTGATGGAACCGAGAAGAAAAAAAGAAAAAAAGAGTATAAAAGCGCTGCGCATGTTGGCTGAATTGTTTTTCGAAAATAATTAAATACAAAACTTTTGAATTTATTTTTTGAAGGAGTTTGTTCCCCGCAGAGTCTTTCGGTTTACGTAATCTAAAACCCTTACGGGGTTTATAGCAATAAAAAACTTCCCTCAACAAAATAAAAAGTCTCCTCCAAATTTCATCACTCCCTGCTTGCAAATCTTTGTTTCTTTCTATTAAATAAGAGCCCCTAACAACACGCTACAAGCCCAACACCCGCGGCATATCTAAAAAAGTTAAACCTGTTTCGTCCAGCGATGAACTGTTCATTGCGCTTGGTAAATCGCTGTGCGGTATGCTGCCGTTTTTGCAAGGCCTGTATGCGGCTGAACAGCATATACAGGTACTTTCGGCCGAAGGCACCCTGCCGTTAAAGGCAGGCACGGTTATTCGCCTTAAGGGCAAGGGCTGCTATACCAATATTTATCCGGCAGGCCACAGGCTACCGCGTGGTTATTGCCTCGTACCCGCTTAATTATTTTGAAGAACACCTGCCACCGGTCCTGTTTTTTCGCGCCTGCAAATCGCACATAGTAGGCCTGCCATAGGCCGCAATAATGCACTTACGCTGGCTTTTTACTGCTGCAGCCCCATAACGGTAAGCACAGAATATTGCAGCGACCCGCGGCAACTGCTTGCCCAAAGAGGCATACTTTAAACCACCTGCCTGCACCTGTTCCGTTTTATCTGGTTTAACCATAACCGGTGTTTGTTTAACGAAACCGGTATTGGTATAATGGGTTTGCACAGCGCTTTTCTGCCATTTACTATTGCCTTGCGTTGTTTGAAAAAAGAAGGCGGAGAGTTTCACCCCGCAGGCGGAGAGAAACGAACAGTAAGCGGAGCAAAACGCTCCGCAGGCGGAGAGAAACGTTCCGCCTGCTTAAAACCTTAGTCATTTATTTATTAACCATAAAAAACAATCATTATGAGTGGAACTTCAAGAATTCCGAGAACAATCCCCGCCTTCAACACCTACATCAACAGTAGCGATGATTACCTGCAAGCCACCCCATCGGGCGGAAGCACCCCTAACTACCAGCGCCTTGGCTTAACCAACCCACAGGCCACCGGCTGGAGCGACAAGCGCGTTTACTGGCGCGACACCCTCTACCCGCTTTACAGCAATGTAAACACCCGCACCAAAACCGTTAACCAGAATGTAAAGCAGTTTATTAAAGACTGCCACACCCTTGGCAACCCCCTGCTGAACATTATGGCTGCCAGCACTAACGCCACTACTGACGATGCCAACGCGCTTAATTTTATGCTCTTACGCAAAAAGCCTACGCACCCCACCGACCCTATTACTGACGATATAGCGGTGGGCAGTACTTTCAAAGGCACTATATTAAACATCAGTTTCCGCAGCAGTCACGATACTAAACGCGCATCACTGGCAGAAGGAGCCGACAGTGTTCAACTGCTGTATAAAATTGGCGACCCCGCGCCCACCGACATTAACGACACCGGTCTGAAAAGCCAGTTAATTACCAAAGCCACTTACAAACACGCCATCGACAGTAACGACTCGGGCAAAAAACTTTATTTCTACGTGCGTTGGTACAACACCAAATACCCCAACATTGCCAACGGCTGGAGCAAACTCTACACAATAGTGCTGGTGTAGGAAGTAACCCCGAAAGGGTTTAAAACCCTTTCGGGGTTGAGCGATTGGAAAGACCTCGCAGGTTTTAGAAACCTGCGAGGTCTAAGCTAATAACCAATCATAGCCCCCAGCGCCTTAGCATACATAACACCTCAGCATTAAATAAACACCTTCTGTTTTTGATGGCTTAAAAGTTTTTCTATTTTTAAACGCGATTAAAAACACCCTGATTGAAAATTACTATACGCCTCATTTTTCTTTTCGCGATTCTCTATTCGCTTAACTCCTCTGCGCAGGATATACACTTCAGTATGTTTTATGCCAGTCCATTGAACCTGAATCCCGCGCTTACCGGTGTTAACGAATGTACTTACCGGGCAGCAGGTATATACCGCAACCAGTGGCGTAGCATCTCTGCTCCTTTTAATACCTACTCGGCTTCGTTCGATATGAAGCTGTTGCAAACCAAACTACCCAACGATATTTTTGGTGTAGGCGCTATGTTTGTAGGCGATAAAAGCGGTGATGGTAAACTTTCTATGAGCAGCGCCATGCTTTCTGCTTCGTTTCACAAAGGTTTAGACAAAGGCCACCGCCATTTTCTGGGAATCGGCATTCAACTTGGTTACACAAGTAAAAGTTTAAAGTGGCAGCAACTTGCTTTCCCCGCTCAGTTTTCGGGAACCGATTTTGATTTGAGTCAATCGAACGGAGAAAGCTTTACTAAACCAAAAGGTTACTTCGATTTACAAGCCGGGTTTCTTCATCAATCTACATTCAATGATATAATAGGAATGATGACGGGCTTTACAGTTTATCATTTAGTGCAACCAAAAGAAAGTTTTCTGGGAGATAAAACGGTGAAACTTCCTATGCGTTTTACGGTGCATGAAGGTTTGCGTATTAAAGCGATGAAGAATTTTTATATCACGCCTAACTTTATTTTCCAATATCAGAATAAAGCGAAAGAGATAAATTTAGGAACAGCTTTCGAGTATCATATGCAGGTTCCAAAAACAGAAGTGGTAACCAGCATTGGCGGATGGTATCGTTTAACAGGAAATGATGCTGCTATTATAAGCGCGGGTATTGAAGCGTTCCACACCAAATTATTATTTGCTTACGACATCAACACTTCATCCTTAAAAAATGCAACCAGCAGCCGTGGTGGTTTTGAGCTGGCAATTATTTACAACGGCTGCTTTAAGAATAAGAGTTTGAATGTGCCTATTCTGGTTCCGTGCCCTATGATGTAATGCTAATTTGAAATTGAGAAATACAAAATGAAGCTTTCTATAAAATATATTCTTCTTCTCTCTTGTGTGTTATGTATTGCATCTGCCAAGGCTGATGAAAAATTCAACAAGAAAAAATATCTGAAGGCAGCTGATGATGCTTTCAAATCAGGCAGTATTTTTTCTGCCACCGATTTGTATTTGAAAATACTGGAGAACGCCCCACAGGAAAAATCTGTTCTCTTCAACCTTGCACAATCTTATTTACTCGCACGCGATTATGAAAATGCAGCGGTATATTATCAGCGTTGTTACGATGCCGATTCGGAAAGCAACACCCTGGCACTTTATTATGCTGCATTGACTAACAAGATGCAGGGTAAATACACAGAGGCTATTCCCATGTTCAAACGCTTCAGCAAAATTTATAAAGAAGCTGATGCACAGAAAATGAAAAAATGGGCACGCACCGAAATTGACGGATGCAATTTTGCCATTAAAGAAGCTAAGCCCGACCCGTTTGTAAAGTTGAATCATCTTGACAAAAATGTGAATTCGAATTACGGTGATATGAGTCCTGCGCTGCGCGATGATGTATTGTATTTTGCTTCCATCAATTCAGATACTGTATTAGTGATGAAGGCCGACAAGAGCGATGCGAAGAAAGAAGACAACCTAATGAAGATGTATACCAGCAAAGTTGCCGGTGACACTTACAGTGAAAAAACACAGATTAAAACTTTCAGTCAGGAAGGAAAACACATTTCAAACCCTTCATTCAGCGAGGATGGGAAGAAATTTTTCTACACCATTTGCGATGGCGATTTACTAAAGCCCAACTGCGATATTTATGAAAGTGACATGACCGGTGTGGAATGGGGTGCCGGCAAACTACTGGGTGAAGAAATAAACCTGAAAGGATTTACGAACACACAACCTTACTACGCCAAAAGCAGCAACGGCAGCGATGTGCTTTATTTTGTTTCGAACCGCGAAGGCGGAAGAGGCGGATTTGATATTTGGTACAGCCAGGTAAATAAGAAAGGAGAGTTCAGCACTCCGAAAAACTTAGGCGGAAAAATAAATACCGACCGCGATGAAGTAACTCCGTTCTACGATTCAAAATCATCAACACTTTATTTCAGCAGTAACGGTTGGATAAGCATGGGCGGTTCCGATATTTTTAAATCGGCCAGTGATGTAAGCGGACGTTTTAATAACAGTGCAGAAAATTTAGGTGCGCCATTCAACAGTGCCTGTGACGATAACTATTTCCGCTATTCCAAGACCAGCGATGAGGGTTATCTGGTGTCTAACCGTCCGGGGATTTTTTCGGTGCGCGGTAAAACCTGTTGCTACGATATTTTCAGTTACAAATACGACCGCAGATTCTGGCTGGCTGTAAAAGGCCGTGTAATTGACGATGCCACCCAGCAACCCATCACCGGTGCTGCTATTAATCTTTCACTTCGCAGTAATAACATAACCGAAACCGATGTGATTATCGGCAACGATTCTTCGAAGGGAGAAACTCCGTATTTTTTCAATCTGAAACCCGAGAAACTTTACAAAGTTTCAGCATCGAAAGACGGCTACTTCGCTTCTTCGCAAAATTTCAGCACGATGGGCTTGAGCAAGAGCGATACCCAAGTGGTGAATATCTACCTGAAGAAATTAGAGAAGAATAAAGCCTACCGCCTCAACAATATTTATTACGATTTTGATAAATGGGATTTGCGTGCTGAATCAAAAACAACCCTCGATACCCTTTACGGCATATTAATGGAGAACCCAACCATTATTATTGAGTTGAGTTCGCATACCGATGTTAGAGGCTCTGATGAATACAACCTCAAACTTTCGCAGCAGCGTGCTGAGAGTTGTGTAAATTATCTTATTAACGAAAAGGGAATTCCAAAAGAAAGAATTACAGCCAAAGGATATGGTGAAACAAAAACACTGGATGATTGTGCAAAGTATCCTGAATGTCCGCAAGACCAAAGTGGAGATTGTCCATGTCACCAGTTAAACCGCAGAACCGAGTTTAAGATTATTGGCGAATTAGATGGCAAGTTGATTTACGATAACGAATAAATAAAGGTGAAAAAATTACTTACACTCATTCTTAGTGTTTCCGTCTTTGCTGTTGCTACCGCACAACAGCAAATTCTTTTAATGACCGAAACTTTTGAAGGCGCTACTAACTCGTTTGATTTTAATACCGGAGGTGTTGGAACCAACACCGGCAATAACAGCTGGATTGTAAACAACGATTACATCGGGTCTCCGCTTTATCCGGTTACGCCTCCGCAGGACAGCATCATCAGTGGAACTATCAATGGCGCCCCCCACTCTACTTATTTACACATCCATGATGAGGCGGCAGTAACTTCAAACGGAGTTGCCAATTGTAACTGGAACACCAACATAGCCAGCGACCGGTTTACTTTTATTGGTAGTCCGTTCTGTACTTTGGGAATGGCTAATGTGCTTTTTACTTTCTTCTGGATATGCGAAGGGGTTCCGAACAATGCTTATGGTGAAGTTTATTACAGTATAGATGGCGGACCATGGATAAAAACCGGGCAGACAGAATATGCCGGTCAATCGAAATGGAAGTATGAAATTATTCAGGACCCTGCTTTTAATAATGTTCAAAATCTTCAGTTAGGTTTCCGCTGGGTAAATGGAGGAAGCGGTGGAACATCCAATGTTTCTTTTGGCATAGATGATATTATCGCAGTGGGCACTTTCAACAGTAACCCCAATAATCCGGCAACTGTTTCTATCAATTTAATTTCTCCCCAAACAGTTTGTCAGGATAACTTTATTACAATCGGCTACTCTCTTAGCCAGCCCTTATGCGATGGAACTTACCAGATTGAAATGAGTGATGCTAACGGAAACTTTGGCAATCCCTATAATGGTGGAGTGTTTACCGTTTTTGCTCCGGATACAAGTGGCTTTATTGGCTTTCAGGTACCCAATAATGTAACCGGTACATGTTTTAAAATTCGGATTAACCGGTTAAGTCCCGAACCTCAGATTGTTGGCGTTGCCAGTGCCTGCTTCACGATTATTGATTGCCCCGAAACAATAGTGACAAACAATGCCCCGGTAATGAATGATAACGATACAACGTGTTTGCTAAGCGTAATTGATGTAAAGTTTAATTCGTTCGGTGTGTTTGGTCCCAATAACACCATTAATATTTACACAGCGCAGTTATCCGATGCCAATGGAAGTTTTGCTACACCTTATCAGCTGGGAACTTTGTATTCCAATCAGGCTTTCCCCGGCATGCCTGGTACAGTCAGCGGATTAATACCGGGTAACGTTCCTCCGGGTTGCGGTTATTACATTCGTATTGTATCATCACATCCTTCAGTTGTAGGAACAGTAATTGGTCCGTTTTGTTTAGTGCAATGTGATGAGTTGACCAACAACCATCAGGATTTAAGTTTTTGTATTCACTCCGGACCAAACCCATTGTGCCAAAATCTTAATATTCATCCTAACCAATGGAATAATCAGGCAAACTATGATACCTGCAACAAGTGGACAATTGAACTGCACAGTATGATGAGTTTTGCCTTAGTAAACAGTGGCGGGCTGGGAGTTTATTACGATAGCGTTGGTGGAAATTTCCAGTTGTGTATGCCTTCTGTGCGCGACTCGCTACCCGTAGCCCCCGGTGCTTATTACATGCGTATTGTAAGCAACTGCTCTGATCAGGCATGGAACCAAACCGGTAGCGTTATAAGAATAACAATTGGTGCACCGGATACCATTCCTCCGGATATTTTGATGAACGATACAGTAGAATGTAATTTTGGTCTTGTTGCTTTAACTGTAAATCCGTTTAATCATCCACCTTCTGATTACGAATGGGCTTCTAATATTCTGAATAACGGCAACCCGTTTATTTGGGCTTACAATCCTTTGCTGATTGATTTTTCAACCAATCCTCCTACTGCGGGTACTTATGTATTTTATGTGCGCGAAAAGAATTTCGGATGCTTTGGGCCATATTCTGCAGCAGGAAAACTAACCCTCATTACTAAACCTGTTCCAACTATATCGGGTCCTCATCAGGTCTGTTTGGGCGACACTGTTACTTTCAATGTTGGCTATTTACCAAAGACTTATTACAATTGGGATGCACCCGATGGTGTAACTATTTTGGATGAAGCCAACAGTCAGACGACTGTGATATTTGATTCAATAGGGACCTTTACACTCAGCAATTTCTCGCTCAATAATTGCGGTGGCGATAGCGGAACTTATGATGTAAACGTAGTAACCCTGTTTAGTGTAAATGCCGGTTTGGACCAGCAGGTTTGCCTGGGAGATACTGTTCAACTGATTGGCAAATCGGGCGATTTGAATAAATTATTTATTACCAGTGATACGGCTAATGCATCGCATGGCAAGCCCGGAGCTATGTTCAATATTATTGCTCACGATGATGTAGTTATTGATTCGTTTGCTGTAAAGTATTCTTTGGCTCAGCCAATTCAGGCAGAAATTTACGGTAAGAACGGCAGCTATAAAACATTCGAGCAGCAACAATTTAACTGGACACAGTTGGGAGGTTATTTCAACTTCCCTCCATCACCGGTTGGGCAGTTTACCGTTATTCCTGTTTTTGTAAACCAGCAAATTGCCGCAGGTGATACCTTTGGTTTTTATGTTACTACAACCAATACATCACCGGCAATTAATGAGGCATTCAGTCCTACCAACGGTCTGCCTGGCACGGTATATAAGAGTGATGGCATTATTGATTTTGTACAGGGCACTGCCAATAATTATCCATTTGGTTCTTTCAGTGCTCGGGTGGTAAATATTCGTATTTACTATTCTACTAAAGCCGGTCTTTCGTATTTGTGGAATACCGGTGATACTACTGCTACTATCCGTTTCCCGGCTTCGCAAAGCGGACTGTATAATTTGCAGGTATACGATACGAGCGGCTGTAAAAACCGCGATTCGGTTTTTGTAAATGTTAATCCTGTTCCTTTAGTAGATGCCGGACCTGATACCCTTATTTGCGGTGGCAATGGTTATGTGATGAACGGCACTTCGAACGCGCCAACTGTAGCATGGACTCCTGCCAATGGTTTAAGTGCAACCAATATTATTAATCCGGTTTGGAACAATAATCAGCCTACTAAATATTATCTGCAGGGAACGGATGCTATCGGGTGTAGAAATATTGATTCCGTTTTCATCAATATAATACCTGTAAGTGTAAATGCCGGACCTGATACTATTACCTGTGCCGGAGAAACTTTGCAGTTGCAGGCAACTACTTCGGCAGCCAGTGTAATGTGGAGCCCCGCTACCGGTTTGAGCGATGTAACTATTCTGAACCCGCTGTTTAATAATACCGAAGAGGTAGAATACACTTTGATAGCTACCGATACCAGCGGCTGCACCGCCAGCGATTCGGTAAAAATAAGTATTGACCCATGTGACGACAGTTACATTAGAGTGCCGCAGGCGTTTACGCCAAACGGACAAGGCGATAACAATTTCTTTACCGTATTTGGTAAGAATATTGACCAATACGAAATAAGAATTTACAACCGCTGGGGCGAGCTGGTTTACAGTTCGCGCGATGTGAGTGAACTGAGCGACCTGAGCCGCGGATGGGATGGAACTTACAAGGGCAAACCTCAACAGATTGGCACTTTTGTTTACTACATCACCGCACGCGCTCACAATAGGGTGTTTGAAAAGAAAGGCAATTTAACGCTGATCAGATAAATTCTCCGTCAAACTCTCCCTACTAAAAAATCCTTTTCGGGTATTGTCAAAATACCTCAGGGTGCTGCCAAAATCCCTCAGGGGACTCTCACAATCCCTTAAGGTGCTGTCATAATCCCTCAGGGGATTGTCACAATCCCTTAGGGCGCTGTCATAATCCCTCGGGGGATTGTCATAATCCCTTAGGGTGCCGTCATAATCCCCTAAGGGATTGCCGCAATCCCTTAGGGTGCTGTCAAAATCCCTTGGGGGATTTCAGCCTTTTTACAACAAAATCCGTTAAAACCATTAGTTTTTGCTACTTTCATGCAAATTCTTTCTTCATAACTAAAACTACAAACCTGCGAAAAGGAAATCTTTTGTCCTGACAATCACTTGAAGAAGCGCACGAGCAAAGCCAGAAACCTATAGTGGTTAAAAATTTTCCGTTAGAACTACTTTTCACTTACAACTGGTAAAACTCGAAGGTAGGATAGCCCTTCACCCCATTCTTTTTAAAATCGAGAAAGCGCAGCTTGTAGAATTTATCATCTCCGCTTTTTATAAAATAGGTATACCAGGGCTTGGCCGTGTAATCTCCCAATTCATAACGTTTCCAGTCGTAACCAACGGCATCTCTCCGGGTCTGCAAACGGGCTACATTAAAGTTGGTAATGGTCATGCTATCGAAGTTGACCGTTGAATCCATATAGGCCTGCACCTTTGACGGATTGTGCAGCGCACCCGTTACTTCATACGGCAAATAATAGGGGTCATAAAAAATTACACTGTAGCGGGTAAAACATAAATCCCAATCGGTTTTTGCGGGCTCCACTCCATCGGCCAATGAGCCATTGCCTGCAAAGGAAAGATAGCGGTAATTTCTGCTGTCATCTTTTTGAACCGCTATTGTTTTAGGCGGAGAAATAAAATCGGAATAAGTAACTGAGTAAGATGTTCCGTAGAAATTATTCACCTTCATTTTTATGAACCCGAGCGGATTTCCATCGTTATCAATGCCCATTTGAATGAGGTAAACTTGTCCTGCAGAGGTTGGCTGACCTGAAAGTGTATCCCACCATTTGCCAATGGCATTTGAATCAACATTAAACTCACCCAACTCATAGTGCCACTCCCCTGTAAGCGTATCGGAAAGTAAAACCGAATCCAAATCGGTTTTACCGGTGCGCATTACACTCATAAATTTGGCCGTGTTGAGCCATATGTTGAATTTATTGGCATCGCAATCGAACATCAAATCGTAAACAAAACGCGAGTTTCGGCTAAGCACCGAATTAGTCGCTAAACTGTAAAAGAACTGGTCGTTGTAATCGGGGCCCATTTCAATAACCGCAGTTTCACCATGCCCCTGATTATTTGGCGGAGCGATGGTTTTTTCTTTAAAACAGGAAGAGAGCAGCAGGCAACAGGCAATAGGCAACAGGCAATAATTCAGCATCCTGAATTTTGTCTTGTGTCTTGTAACCTGTGTGTGTCCCATGTCTATTTACTAAAATGCAATATTAATGATGTGAAGAAAGTCCTCCCCCATCCTACGTTCATAGTGTTGCCGCTGAAGTTGTGCCCTACTCCGCTGATATTATCGGCTACTACATTGGTAACTCCAACTAAATTTTTCCCTCCTACAACAATCTGAATTCTGTTTTTCCAGAAATTGCGCGACAGTGAAATATCAAGCATGTGGTATGCGTTGCGCGTGCCCGTTTGTATGCTGCTGTTTACACTGAACAAAGGTTTTTTTCCGTTGTACTTGTACAGGATATTAATACCGATTTCTGCCTTTGGAATTAGATAGGTAACACTTGCCGAAAAATCGGCACTCAGCATTTTTACTTTATTACCCGCATTGCTCATGGTGCTTAATTCGTATCGGTTAAGTTGTGCCGAAGTGCTCAACTGCAATCTATCCCACCGGTAGCCAAGTGTGAGTGCGCCACCGTAAGTAATGTATTTTTTGATATTGAAGTATTGAAAAGTATCCGGCTCGGGTCCTATGCTCGGCATCATCTTCCAGTCAATTTTATCGCTGATGTTGTTGTAGAACCCTGATGCGGTGAAGAGGATAATGTGATTTTTATAAACCGGTTGCGTTACATTAAGCGAAACATTCACGCAGTGACCGTCTTCAGGTTTTAGCTGCGTGTTTCCTTTCAGCGAATGATTGCTGTCGAAAAATTCGAGGTAGAGTTCCTTTAAAGATGGAGCGCGATAACCTCTTCCATACGATGCGCGGACTACAATCCGGTCTTTATAATTATATCGAAGGTTAAGCGATGGAATAAGCGGAACACGGAAACGCGTGTTATAACTGAACCTGACTGCTGGCTGAATATCGAAACCTTCAATAGCGGTAAACCTTACACTTCCGAAGGCTGCATAGTCACCCGATTGCTGCTTACCGTTTTCGATGCGTGTTTGCTGTGTGTATTCCTGATTAATATCTACACCAAATTGAAAGTTAAGGCGATACTTCCATGCCGGTAAACTGTAAGTAGCCCGTGCAATTATCTGATGATAGCGGGTGGTATCGTGCTCGTTTTTATCTGCCACCAATTGTTCGGCACCGGAAACCAGGTTCTTAGAATATTTATTGGTGAAGCGGAAAAACCCTGAATAGGCCAGCGACATATCGAGCTGATTATTTTCTTTAAACCTATACATGAACGAAGCAGCGGCTCGCGGACGGTAAGTGAGAAAATGAACATCGTCACCCATATAGGTCCAGGCGGTATCGCCATTATCGTAACTCAGTGTTTGTTTGGGCGCACTGCGGCTTAGCATTAGTTCGCGAAAGAAAGAGCCGGTAAGTGAAATACGAAAACGGTCTGCGGTGTAAACATATTTGGCATCGGCAAAATATTGCTCTTTGGGCTTCCACTCTTTAAAACGCGGAATGGAATCCAGTGTGGTGAAGCCGCCAAAGAAATTTCTTCCGCCACTTAAATAAATCTGGCTCTTCTTAAAGGCAAAACCCGTATTCAGTTCAATATTGTATTGTCCTACTGTTTCATAGTAGCCCTTCAGATTAAGATTCACTTTTTCGGCCTGAAAGTTTTTGGTGATGATGTTTATTACCCCGCCCATAGCCTCGGTGCCGTAAATAACCGAAAGCGGTCCTTCTACAATTTCGATGTGGTCAATGTTGTTCAGGTTGATTTGGCTTAAATCAAGTTTACCATCTAATCGCCCTACAATAGGAATTCCATCCACCATAATTTTTACGCCTTCGCCCGATATGCCATTGATACCAAGTGAACTTCCGAAAACAGCATCCTGACCTAAATCAATATTTAATTTATTCTGGAGTGCTTCGCGCAGGTTGTTGGCGCCTTTCGATTTCAGTTCTTCAGCCGATATTACTTTAACTTCATAAACCGATTTCTGAATGCTGTTTGGCGAATACTGCCCCGTTACCACTACATCCTGAATGTTCAGAGAAACGGAGACAAGCGGGTAAGTCTTTCTTTCAATTTTATATAGCGTATCGGTTATGGTGACAAAGCCGAGATGTGAAATCTGAATAATGCAAGGCTCGGTAAACGTATAATTGAATGTTCCGTTCAGCCCAGTCATACCCATTATCTCTTTGGTAGTGCGGTTGGCTTCTTCAAGCGGAATAACTTTAACAGTAGCATCGTTAATCGGCTGCTGATTATCCTTTCTGATTACCGTAAGTGATGCGTTATTGGGTTCAGCAGCAAAACCGAATTGCGAAACTGTTGCCAGCCAAAACATTAAACAAAAGTATCTACAGAAACCTGTATTCATTGGGGCGCAAACTTATTTAATTGCGCGTGCTATACTAAGCGGCAATTGTCATGGAATTGTCATTTTTTGGAAAGATTACCATGAGTTTGGTCACAGTAGAACCCCGAAATGGTTTGAATGTAATTACCGGCTTACCACAAACTTACTTGCCGAAGTTTTACCGTTTGATGTTACCATCATCAGATAAACGCCATTGGCAAAGTCCGAAGTATTGAGCTGTGTAATGCTTTCGCTGTAAGTATCTTCTGAAATTATTCTTCCGCTTATATCTATTATTCTAATGATAGCAGGACCTGAATTCAATACAACATTTAAAATCTGGTTGGCCGGGTTAGGGAAGATATGAAAGCTGTTTTCTGCTGCGGCTTCGTTAATACCGGTAGCGTCTAATTTCTCTTTATAAAAACTGATGTGTCCGTTGCCTACATTGTAACGGGTAAAAACAACTTTATAAAACTCTCCTCCATTGGTTTGAACAAAATAGGCCAGTGAATCGTTGGTATAATAAAACTCGCTCATCTCCTCAATGTTTTTGCCCGAAATAAGCGCCTGAAAACTGCCAAGACGTTTCCAGTCCCAACCAATTGCGTTTAGGTGATTGGAGAAAGTGAGGTTGCTGTAGTTGTTATCAGTAACATCGTAACCTGAACGCTTTGCTGCCTTTGTTCCTTTGTTCAGCCAAACACCTACAGTAGATACATGCTGACCTTGCAGAATATCGGTAGCAGAGTATTTCAGAAACTGCAAATCCCAATCGGACGAGAGCGGTTCTTTATCGTGAATCATATTATCTATAAGATTCAGATACATAAATTCTTTTCCAACATGCTCTTTCTTACTGATATGAATGGTTTGTAAATCTGAATTATCAATGTTTGAATATTTAAGATTGTAGGCAGTGTCTTTATCCAGGTTTACCACCATGAATTTTTTCAGTTCACCGTTTGGCAGTTTAATTAAGTAAAACGAATCGCCCACAACATTGTGGCTTGAACCATTGTAGATGCCCCATCCAAAATCGAATTGGTTGGCAAGGTTACGGTTGCTGTTAAGTGCCCCTAAGTCAATTAAAGTATCTGAATCATGCTGCTTAGTCCAGCTTTCGTAGCCTGTGGTATCAACCGTATTAAAAGCAGCTGCGTTGGCATTAGGCACATAATAAACCTTTACACCGATTGGTTCGTTAATGCGGATGGTGGTTCCGCCCAGGGGAGAGTTAGGAAAAGCAGTTGGGCGAATGGTAATTGCCAGGTGCCAGTCGGTATTTGATACGACTGTTTTAGCTCCTGTTTTGAGACTGTAAAAAGTCATTTCGCTGGCACGTTGCCCGGTTTCGGCCGAATCGTTGGCTACTACCTGTGCGTTACTATTTACAAAAAGTGCAATGCTTAAAATTATTGTCAGAAGGCTCTTCATATCTTTCATTAAATTTGCTGGTGCAAGATTCCAGCATATACATGGGTATTCCAAGTGAGAATTGTCATGGAATTGTCATTTTTTCATTTTCGGACCAAAAGCAGCAACAATGATTACAAGCATTAACAACCAACTTTCAGCTCAATCCAGAACCTGGGTTTATCAAAGCAATCGTAAATTTTCGGACAGCGAATCGGCTATTATTACCAATAGAATTGAGGATTTTGTAGCGCAGTGGACTTCGCACAAAATGGGTGTAACCGGCTATGGTGAACTTTTGTTTAACCGCTTTATAATTTTAATGGCTGACGAAAATCATGTGGAGGTAGGCGGATGCTCGGTCGACTCATCGGTGCATTTTGTTCGCAGCTTAGGCAACGATTTTCAGGTCAATTTTTTCGACCGCTGGCTAATTGCCTATAAACAAAATGATGAAGTAATTACCTGCACTCGTGCAGAATTTGAAAAGCTGGTGGAGAGCGGACAGGTTAATGACGAAACCATTGTGTTCAACAACTTAGTGCAAACCAAAGCCGAGTTGGAAAGCAAATGGCAGCTTGCTTATAAAGACAGTTGGCTGAAGAACCTGAGCCCTGTCAACTCTTCGTTTAGCGGGGTGCTTTAAATCCCGAAATGCTACATTAGCTTTAGGTTTACTGCCGTTAAAAACCTGCAATCCTGCTTAAACAACATTTATTCTTGTTTAAATGAGATTGATTCCTGTTTAAATGAGATCTATTCTCATTGAAGCCACATACCCCCTTGCTATACTTTTATACCTCCGCACGTAAGTGAGAATACTTCGCGTTTAAATGAGAATACAAGTTGTTTAAACGGGAATGTTTCTTGTTTAAATGAGATTGATTCTTGTTTAAGCAGGAATGCAGCTTAAAAGAAGGGGTGACATTGTTTTTTAGATAATTGCGTTAATAACAACGGCAGTTTCATGATTTTGTTGATGTTCAAATAAGTCTGAAGAAGGTAACCCGGAAAGGTTTTTAACCCCTTTCGGGGTTCAAAAGCAAAAATCCTGCTATGGAAACTGGCGGAATTTTGTTCTTCTTGCCTACTGCCGTTTGCTACTGCTTTTTCCTCTCCGCAATCCAGTTATTCACCAGTTCTTCAAGGATAGTTAACGAAACCGCCGCGTTGGTAAGCACC
>CAIYOV010000413.1 GCA_903927935.1 uncultured Bacteroidota bacterium
GTGCTAATGTATAGAAAACATCGAAACGCAATGCAAATTATATTTTTGGTTTCGTATATTTGAATGGTCCAGCGATTTTCGAAACAGTTTAGAGAAACAACAACAAGTAACAGGAAATATTCATTCACTTTAAAAATAAATGCCAATGTCTGACCAACAAACCACACGTAAAAGATTTCTGAAATTTCTGGGTTTATCAGCTGGTGCATCATTGGTAAGCACAACCGCCATGTCTGCCTACATAGAACCCTCAGAAATAAGAAAGCTAAACCCCGAACAGCAGGAATTCATGGTTAACTACGGCAACTGGATGGATGAATTTATAGAAGTAATCCGCGTAAAGAAGACCGACCCTGATAGCGTTGAAAACAACAAGAAGATGGTTGCTTTAACCGAAAGGTCGCTGGAATGGAAGCCGCAACTTACTGAACTGATGAAAGATGAAACCTTTGCCTTCATCTACCGGACATCTATTGAACGGATGAGTAAAGAAATTTAAGGCTTCGATAATTCGGGGTTATGGATATAAGCGGTATCGGTAAACGTTTTTAAAAACAAGAGCAAATCGTCTTTATCCTGTTGGGTAAGTTGTAGTCCGTTTTCTTTGTAAGGAAGAGTCATCAGAGGGTCAATGTTTACAGAAGTCTGTTTTACCCCGCTGTTATAAAATTCTATCACCTGCTCCAGTGAGGTATATCTGCCATCATGCATGAATTTATGTCTGAGTTCACAGTTGCGCAGTGTAGGCGTTTTGTATTTTCCAATGTCATTCACGTTACCGGTTACATCAAATCTTCCTTTTTCACCGAAATCGAAAATGCTGTCCAGTCCGTTATTATGAAGCGCATTATCGGTCAGGAAAATTTCGTTATGACAATGAAAACAATCCCCCTTTTCGGTAAAGAAAATAATCATGCCGTTCCGCTCATTCTGGCTTAACGCCAACTCATGCCTTCTGTATTTATCGTATTTCGAATTACCTGAATTGAGTGTGCGGAAAAACTGGGCAAGCGCATAAGCCACATCTTTCGAGGCAATCTGTTTTACACCATAAGCTTTATAAAAAAGTTGCCGGTAAGTTTCATTCGCATTCAGTTTGTTCAGGTTAGTTTCAAAAAAATCATTTACCTCAAACAGCATCATGTCTTCAAGCGTGCAGTTTTTTTCTCCCTTCCACAAAAAATATTTACTCCAGCCAAGATTAACATGGGGCAAAACATTGTTCCCCGGAACATGATCGGAACTGAATCCCTGCGGCTGATAATGACAATTACCACACGCCCTTCCATCGTTGCTTATAATGGTATCGTAATAAAGTTTGCGACCTAACTGCAGGCGTTCAACACTCATCGCATTATCGGCAGGAACATCTATTGCAGGGAACTGTTTAGGAACCTGTATTTCGTATGGAGTAAAAGAGGTTTGCGGATTGTCATCTTTCTTTTTGCAGGCAGAACCTAACAACACCAGTAAAAAGAAAAGAATAGCAAACCGGAGTTTCATGTTCAGTTAAAAATATCAGTGCCGTTGGTACAAAGTTTATGCATGGCCGAGTCATTACTCATTGAGTAGCTGCCATCTGTTTTAAAATCGTATAAAGCTGGGTTGCGGAACCATTCGTTGATGTTCATTATTAAATTCGTATTAGTAGTGCTGTTGCCGGTAATGTTGATGGACCGGTTTAACTGAATGTGCACCCGGTTATTGTTCCTGCCAAGATGCATGGCAAACCCAACCGTACCGGAAGTGTCGTTGTAATGTCCTTCTAATTTCATGAAATGATAACCATCTCCCATGATTCCGGGCCATAGCATATTGATATTCTCAGTAGTTGCCGGTAATAGGTCAGATATGTTATGCGCAGAATCAAGACCCAAAACAAAGTTTACACCCGTACAGTTGCCCGCAGCAAAATTCCCGAACATCAATGTGTTCTCTGCTACTTGCGAAGCATCTACGTAAAATACTTTATCACTTTGATATTGACTGCCATCGCTTTTGGTAAACACAAAGTTCGATAAGTAATAATTCAGCCTGGTCACTTCATAAGTATAACCGGCATCGCAGGTATAAGCCACTGTATCAAATTGCAGAGCCCGGTTATCTACTTTGTATGAAAGGTTTATCTGTAACGTGCCTGTTTGGGTTTCATTTTTTTTGCAACCAGCAAGCAAAAACATGGAAAGAGTAATAAATACTAAGACCCGCAAAAACATACCGCGAAGCTAAAGCCTGACAGGGAGATAACAATGACTTTAGTCATTTACACGATTACCATACAGCACATAACAGGCAGCTGATAATACCGCTGCAACAGCAAGATTGAGCAACAGGAATAAAATAATCCCCGACCGGTTTTTTTCTTTAATAATCCGGACGATGTAGGGTTCATCTAAAGGAGCTTTCCATTTTTTATAGTACGTGTTATAAATTTCATCACCGGTAATAGTCCAAAGTTGTTCCATCAGTTCAACCATCACCCGGTGATATTGTTTATCTGATTTCTTTTTTTGTAAATCGTAATACGACCATCCGGAACCGGCATCGTATTTATTTAAATTGTGTTTCAGCGATTCAAGTCCTTGCTTGAAAATGTATGCTGCAGAATCATCTTTTGTAGCCAGCCAGTATTGATACACTCCCAGAAAAGCATACACATGACCATTTACTACACGGGGTGTTTTTAAGTTACTGTCGGCATATTCTTCGTACCACCAGCCACTGGCTTCCTGATAGGTAAATCCTCCGTTTTCAATAGGCTGGTAAAAACCGCGCAGTAACCATTTGGCATAGGCCAGGTATTTTTCGTCATGCGAAATTTCGTAGGCATAAGTAAAGGCTTCGATAGCCTTGCCTGACGATAAACCTGAACGCCAGGGAGTTCCTACTGTTGGATAAAAAGGTTGTTGCCAGTTAAATTCATAAAGAGCATAATTATTCCGGTAGCTGATGTTATTGGCCAGCCATTCCATGCAGTTGAAAAACTTTTTGCGAACGGTTGTATCGTTTGTTCGTTTCAGTTCTTTGTAATAATCAATGGCATAAATGCTGATGGTAGTAGGGATATATTGTTTGCCGGGGCGGACGTTGTTATAGGGAGTATACTCCACATACGGAATTCCATCGGTATCTACCTGCAAGGTGTAATTGACCGGAACCGGTTGGTGCAGCAGGTAGCGGTAATAAGGTTCTCTGATTCTGTCCTCCCATTTGTCGCCCGTATTTTCAATAATAACAGCGGTGAGCGCGAACGAAACAATAAGAAGTAATGAATAAACAACAATGTTTTTTTTCACGCACA
>CAIYOV010000414.1 GCA_903927935.1 uncultured Bacteroidota bacterium
ATTTTCCCTCACTTCCAGATTGTCCTCTATTACAAGTACAGTTTTCATTAATTACGAAAATAACCTCCATGAAATTTGCGGGGATATGATTTTAGTCAATTAGACTATATACGGGCTATCTGTATTTGGCAATGAAGGGTTCAATTGTTTCAAGCAACTCTTCCAGTTCAAAAGGTTTTCGGATGTATCCGTCTGCACCCATTCCAAGCCCTTTCATCACGTCTGTTTTTTCGGCACTTGCTGTTACAAAAATGAAAGGGATACATGATGTGTCAGGGTTTTCCTTTAGTCCTTTAATAACATCATATCCGTTTGTTTCGGGCATTAAAATGTCACATAGAATTAAATGAGGTAGCTTTTCTGCGGCCAATAAAAGACCAGTAGTTCCGTTTTCGGCAACAAAGACATCATGACCTGCAAGGTCGAGTATCTCGGTTACGTTTTCCCTTATTTCAAGATTATCTTCAATAAGTAAAACTAAAGCCATATACTAATTATTGTTTCGTGGAAATTCTACCTTAAAAGTTGTTCCTTTTTCTGGCACGCTGCTAAAAGAAATATTTCCGTTTAAAAGTTCAAGATATTTCTTCACAATATTAAGACCAAGCCCGGTACCCTGGATATTTACAGCGTTTTTTGCACGAAAGAATTTATCAAATAAATGTTTTTGTTCTTCTACCGGTATGCCAATGCCTTCATCCTGAACGGAAATACAAACGTAGTCATTATTCACTTCAGCAATAAGATGAATGCTTTTTTCTTCAGGCGAATACTTAATAGCATTTGAAAGCAGGTTATGCATAACGTTACGGAGTATTTTTTTATCCTGAATAATTTCGTTATCACCGGTATGGTTAAAAATAATGATTTGATTTTTTTTCTTCAACATGCCATCCATTACTTCCATAACATCATGCAGAAATTCAGGCAGGTTAAAAGTTTCGTTTTCAACTTCCACTTTACCCTCTCCCAACTTATCGAGCGAAAGAAAATCATTCAGAATATCAGTAAGGTTTCTTACCGATGATTTAATCCGGTCAATGTGTTTGATTCGTTTTTCGTGATTTTCGGGCGCTGAATATTTTTCAACTAAAGAAACACTTGATAGTACAGCGCTCAGTGGGGTCCTGAATTCGTGTGATGCCATAGAAACAAAGCGCGACTTCATTTCATTCATTTCTTTTTCGCGCTCAAGCGCCTGTGTAAGTTCTAATGTACGTTCAGTAACTTTTTCTTCCAGTTCTTCGTTGAGCTTTATTACCCTCTGCTCAGCTATTTTACGTTGGGTAATATCTGCACGAATAGCGAGATACTGATAGGGTTTCCCTTGTTCATTGAGAAAAGGAACAATGGTCGTATCAACCCAATAAAAGGTTCCATCTTTAGCTTTGTTTTTCAGTTCGCCTTTCCAAATTTTCCCATTGGCAATTGTTACCCATATATTACGGATAAAATCTTTAGAATGATAACCAGAGTTGACAATTCGATGATCCTGCCCTAACAATTCATCTTCTCTGTATTTTGAAATTTTGCAGAAATTTTTATTGACGTGTTGTATAATCCCTTTCTGATCTGTCACGGCAACTATGCTTGATTCATCTAATGCAAACTTGTAATCTAAAATATCTTTGGCAATACTTTCTAATTGTGTTGTACGTTCAATAACTTTTTCTTCCAGAACCTCATTTAGTTTTTGTATTTCCTTTGAACGTGTAATTATTTCCGTCTCCATTTCTAGAGATCGGAGACGTAGATCATCGGCTATTTTATCATTTGCAGTTTTTTCTTTTTGGAGACGTATAAATTCTGTAACGTCTTCTACTCGGTGAATGATATAAGCCACTTTGTTATTGGAATTAAGCACCGGTTTGTTAACCGCGCTCCAGAAACGTTCTTCAAAAGTTCCATCTGGCCTGCGTATGTCATATTTCTGAACCGCCATACTATGAGCGGTTTTGCTTTTAAGAACTGCGTTTAATGAGGCCCGTAGGTTGGAAACTCCGTCAGCAGTTATATCATCAGGATTATCTGGAAACACTTCGAACAAATGCTTGCCTGTTACTTCTTCACGCTTGGTCATAGTAGCATCTGCGTAAGCATTGCTTACAGCAACAATATTAAAATCGGGCAGAAGTACAAGGTATAAACCCGGCACGGACTCAAATAAAGCCTTGAAATTTATATCACTTTCTAGTGAAACGACATTTTTATCCGACATAAAACGGTAGAAAATTCGGGTGAACTTAGCCCAAATTAAAACAATAGCCGTTTAATAATAAAGTTTACTGGCAAAAAAGATATGCAAATAAAGTATGATAATAGCTTATCCCTTTTCGGTAATTCTATTTACCCAATATAAGTTACATTATTCATAGACCTGACATGTACCACTGGGTTCTCATCGCCATAACCGAGTGCTATTGCGAGGTTTACCCTTTCATCTTTTGTGATATTCAGTCTCGGATACAGTTTAGTGTATTCCACATACTTTGCCATACCGATGGGGCATGTATCAAGCCCTAATGATTTTGCTGCCAGCAGGATATTCTGTGCACACATTCCAATATCTAACGGAGCCCATTCATTGTCGTTTGGTGATGTAATAAAAATAACAATCGGAGCTCCATGAAAAACCATGTCTTCTTCTTTCATAAAATCTGCTCCGTGTGGAAACCTTAAAGCACTTACTACAGTTTTTGCAATGGCCTTTATTCCTGACTTAAATATTCCCTTAACTGCTCCTGCTTTAATTGCTTTTGAAAAAGCGATTATATCATCTTTGTTAGTTAATATATAAAACTTCCAAGGCTGCATATTGATGGCCGAAGGAGCCATTCTTCCGGCATCGATTATCTGTTCAATAATTTTCCGGTCAACCGGTTTGTCCTTAAATTTTCTTACAGCTCTGCGTTCGTAAATGGTGGTAAGTGTTTCGTTCATTTTTCGGATTTTAATTTGGTTAGCAATACGCATTCATTTTCGGATCGTATTGTAAATTTATTCTGTCATTGCGACTATATGTACCAGCTAACTCGCCATATCCGATAACATGATCTTTCATGGCTTTCATTACTTCAAGTTTTGTTGCGTTGTTAGGTAGTTGTAAAACAGTGTCCAATGCATATACCTTAAAAAAATAATGATGAATGCCCGAAGGTGGGCAAGGTCCCTTGTAATGGTGATTGCAAAATGCATTTAGACCTTCTATGCCAGGGATAGTATCTTCATTTATTTTGGTTGATGGACGTATATTCCATACCAGCCAATGCACCCAGGTATCTATCGGTGCATCAGGATCTTCAACCAACAGCACCATGCTTTGAGTTTCGGGTGGAATATGCCTGAATATTAAGGCTGGATTAATGTTCGCCCCGTCAGCTGTATACTTTTTGGGGATCATTTCCTTGTAAGCAAAAGCAGGGCTCTTTACCGTAATCTGTTTTACCTCAGCGGGTTCTGTGGCAACAAATAAAATTTGATTTGGCGACATAATCTTGTTTTTAGGTTGTTTAATAATTTATAAAGGAACCTTTATCGTAGCCGAATTTTTTTATCTGAAAAATATCATTACTACTTTTTTGAATTTCAAAAAAGAAACCGGCTGCCATTATCCCCTCTCACCCCTGAAAAGTTCCGGCAACCGGCCTTGATTTACATACTGATACTGCGTGTCGAAACGCAGATATAATGAACTTACTGGCTTATGAATTCTTTATTACATCACAGCAATTTCTTTGGCTTTTGAAACTGCAATAGCTTTTTTAGCAACTGTCAGTTTCAATACACCATCCTCATAATGTGCTTTAATGTCTTCCTCTTTGGCATCATCAGGCATTGCAAAAGAACGGCTGAAAGAATTATAGCTATACTCCTGACGTGTATAGTTTTTCTTCTTTTCATTTTTCTCTTCTTCACACTCTGCCGAAATGTTTAGCATTCCTTTTTCAATTTTTACTTTGAAATCGTTTTTCTTCATGCCGGGTGCAGCAACTTCGATTTCATAGCTTTTGTCGCTTTCAGCTACATTAACTGCAGGAACCCAGTTCTTGTTCCAAATTTTCTCGTCTATAAAACCGTCCCCATCAAAAATGTCAGAGAATATGGAGCGGAGAGGAACTAAGCCCCCATTGTTTCTTTTTAAAAGTGTCATGGTTTGAAAATTTAATTGGTTAAAAAATATTTACAGTGCAAATGTATTTTCGACAAAAAGCAGTTGCAATGATTTCCGATTTCATGAACGATGATATGGGTCATCAGTAGATACTTTTTTATGATTTCTAACTCTCAGGCGTGCAGAAAAAAAGTAATATCAACATCATCATAAAGAATGCTTCATATCATTGCTTTAGGAATGCCTTGTAGCTTGTTTTGTTTTCAAATATTATTCATAAACCTAAAGCTTTAAATCATGAAAACAGATCTGGAAATTCAACATGATGTAATCGATGAACTTAAATGGGTTCCACTTTTACATGCTTCAGAAATTGGAGTGGCAGTTAAAAACGGTATAGTAACTTTAACCGGAACGGTGGATACTTACACTAAAAAATATAGCGCAGAGAATGCGGTTAAAAAAGTATCGGGCGTGAAAGCAGTGGCTGAAGAGATTGAAGTAAAAATTTCTTCGTTAGGAAAGAGAAATGACACGGAAATTGCGGAAGCGGTTTTAAATGCACTGAAATGGCACAGCTCGGTTCCGCACGATAAACTAAAAGTAAAAGTTGAAGATGGAATGGTAACGCTTGATGGTGAGGTTGAGTGGGAATATCAGAAAACTTCTGCCCGCAATGCAGTTATCAATTTATTGGGCGTACGCGGTATTAATAATTTCATAAAAGTAACGCCTAAAATTATTGTAACACTTACTGAAGATAAAGTAAGGAGCAATATTATTAAAGCCCTGCACCGAAGGGCTGCCCGCGATGCTGAAAAGATTCATATAGAAACGGAAGGCAATAAAATAACGCTAAGCGGGACAGTCCATACTTCAGCCGAAAAATATGATGCAGCTAACGCTGCCTGGTCAATACCTGGTGTGGTATGGGTCGAAAATCATATAGAAATAGAAGCGGATGTTTATGCTTATTAAAAAATAAAGTGTGTTTGCCATTCGGCCATACCCTGTTAGAAATAGCAGGGTATTTTTTTGAAGGATTTACGCATAATATCTAATAAATGATTTTCTAATAAATCAAAAGTCAAATAGTTGTTAGAACCTTTTTCCTCTTTATTAAGATACTAAGATGTATAGCATGAAAGAACCCAACTGAATAAAAGGTGAATTACGATCATATTCTATAATGATCTTGATTATTGAAAAGCTGATTTACAGTGATGTTATTTTGTAGAGTTTAAATCCTGCAATATTTATGGATAAGGCAATTCAAAAAATCGATCATCTGATGTGGGATGCTGAGGCACCAAACAGTTTACCAACCATTGCCGGAATATTAGTATTCGAACATCCACTTAACAAGCAGAATCTGATAAACGTTGTAAGCAAGCGCTTATTCCGCTATGAGCGATTTAAAAAAAAGGTAATTCTAAAGGATGGCAAACCGATGTGGCATGAAGATGAAAAGTTCGATTTGCAAACTCATTTCCATCACATTCATCTTCCTGATAATGGAGGCTACACAGAACTTCAGGAATGTGTCAGCCAACTGATAAGTCAGCCATTAAATCATAACAAACCGTTGTGGGATGTTCATTTAATTGACAATTATAAAAATGGAAGCGCTGTATTGTGGAGGTTGCATCATGCTATTGGTGATGGTATGTCGTTAGTAAAAGTGGTTTATTCATTAACCGGTAACTCAGCAAAAGATTCTCTTACAATATCAGGCAGAAATCGAAAATCAAAGACTAGAAAGTCTACCGGTAAAAAGGAACATTTAGCGGAATCTGAAAAAAGTGTTTTTGACGATGCTATGCAATTGTTGAGCAACCCTGCATTGCTTCGCGATACAATTGAGACCAACTGGCAAACTGTGATGGAAATTGGAGAGTTGTTTTTTGGCAAACCGGTAACAAATACAATTTACAAGGGACAGTTAGGGGCAGCGAAAAAAGCTGCATGGACAAAACCACTTTCTTTAGTTAAAATCAAGACCATTGCAAAATACTACAAGGTGAAAATGAATGATGTGCTGGTGGCTTTAGTAGCCGGTGCAATCAGAGCACACTTGCGACTGCACCGCCAAAAATTAGGCAAAGGAATGAAAGTGGTTGTGCCTATCAATATAAGGAAGAAGGACGATTTATCAGATGTAGATAATGAATTCAGTTGGATCTCACTCGATTTACCTGTTCATATTAAAGATTTTGAAAAGAGGCTGAAATTCATCCGGAAAAAAACAGCAGTGCTTAAGCCATCTGCTGAAACTTTGTTTCTTCATGAAATGCTACATATTGTAGCCGATTATATACCTCAACCTGTCAAACAAATGTTTCTGGAATTTATGGGGAATCATATAGCGGGCGTAATAACTAATATGCCTGGTCCGGAGCATCCCATATATTTTGCAGGAGAAAAAGTAGAAGATCTTACTTTTTGGGTTCCTCACACTGTGCCCCTGGGTATAGGTATAAGTTTGATGAGCTATGATGGAAAGGTATATATGGGCATTGTAACGGATGAAGGATTAGTAAATGACCCCGATACTATTGTAAATGCTTTTGCTGATGAGTTAAACCAAGTGGAAAAGGTAATACTGCCAATTGGGTAGGAAGATCTCATTGTATTTATGGAATAGCTCCTATTTTTAAAAATTTGTGGTTAAATGTTGAAAAAATCCCCTCCCTATAGTTTGTAAAGGGGGGGAGGGAAATGTATATTCGTGCGCTCAAAAAGCGGCTAATGACAAATTCTGTTTTTCATCAGCTAATTTACTAATCAACTAATTTGCTAATAAAATAAAATGGCTGACGAATTAAATCCCCCAACACCACCAAATGACAACGGTGGCGGACAAGACCAAAACCTACGCAATTTACCCCGCATTATTCCTATTAATATAGAGGAGGAAATGAAAACCGCATACATCGATTATTCGATGAGCGTTATTGTTTCGAGGGCAATACCTGATGTACGTGATGGATTAAAACCCGTTCACCGCAGAGTGTTGTATGCTATGAACGAACTTGGATTAAGTCCGAGTAAACCGCACAAAAAGAGCGCGAGAATAGTGGGAGAGGTGCTTGGTAAGTATCACCCCCACGGAGATAGCTCGGTATATGATGCTATGGTGAGGATGGCTCAGGACTGGAGTTTGCGTTACCCCTTGGTTGACGGGCAGGGTAACTTTGGTTCCATAGATGATGACCCACCGGCAGCAATGCGATACACCGAAGCCCGGTTCCGCAAGATAGCCGAGGACATGCTGGGCGACATTGAAAAAGAGACGGTGGATATGCGCCTGAACTTTGACGATAGTTTGGAAGAGCCAACTGTACTTCCTTCAAAGATTCCGAATTTGTTGGTAAATGGTGCTTCAGGAATTGCGGTAGGTATGGCAACAAATATGTTACCACATAACCTTACTGAAGTTGTTGACGGGATTATCAAATACATTGATAATAAGGATGTAACGATAGAAGAATTGATGACGGTTATCAAGGCTCCTGATTTCCCTACCGGTGGAACTATCTACGGTTATGATGGAGTTCGTCAGGCGTTTATGACAGGTCGCGGAAGAGTAGTTTTAAGAGGTAAAGCTGAAATTGAAGTTCAGGATAACGGTCGCGAATGGATCATTATTTCAGAGGTTCCATATCAGGTGGTAAAGAGCGATTTGATAAAGAAAATTGCCGAACTGGGTGATGAAAAGAAGATAGAAGGCATTTCGGAAGTTCGCGATGAGTCAGACCGTAATGGTATCAGAATGGTCATTGAATTGAAGAGAGAGGCTATCAGTAATGTGGTTTTGAATCAGCTTTTTGCGCTTACTTCTTTGCAAACATCTTTTGGTGTAAACAATGTAGCCATCGTTAACGGAGTTCCTAAAATCCTCAATCTGAAGGATTTTATCCGCTATTTTGTGGAATTCCGCCAGGAAGTTGTAATTAGAAGAAGTCAATGGGAGTTGCGCAAGGCTGAAGAGCGCGCTCATATTTTGGAAGGTTTACTAATTGCCCTCGACCACTTAGACGAAGTAATTAAACTTATCCGGGCTTCTGCTGACAGCGATATTGCAAAAGCAGGCTTGATGAGCAATTTCGGATTAAGCGAAATTCAGGCAAAAGCTATTCTGGAAATGCGTTTATCGCGCTTAACCGGACTGGAAAGAGACAAAATACGCGAAGAATACAACGAATTGATGAAAACCATCGAATGGTTGAAGCGCGTTTTGGCTGAAGAGCCTTTGAGAATGCAGATTATTAAGGACGAAACCATGGAAGTTCGCGCCAAATACGGGGATGAGCGCAGAACCAATATTGAATATGCAGCGGGTGACTTTAATATGGAGGACCTGATTGCCAACGATGAAGTGGTGGTTACCATTTCACACATGGGTTATATTAAAAGAACACCATCGGCCGAATACAAAACACAGAACAGAGGCGGACGAGGCAGCAAGGGAAGCAACACCCGTGACGAGGACTTTATTGAGCATATGTTCCTGGCTACCAACCACAATTACATTCTCTTCTTTACCCAATTGGGAAGATGTTTCTGGCTTAAGGTTTACGAAATTCCGGAAGGAGAGAAGACGGGCAAGGGACGTGCTATTCAGAACATGATCAGTATTCCGAAAGAAGACCGGATTATGGCATACATACCTGTTCAGAACCTGAATGTTGATGAGTATCTGGATACCAACAACATTATCTTCTGCACCAAAAAGGGAACTATTAAGAAAACTACTCTCCGGGCATACAGCAATGTGCGCCAGGGAGGTGTAAACGCTATCGAAATACGCGAAGGAGATGAGTTAGTTCAGGTAAGTATGACCAACGGCAAGAGTGAAATAGTAATTGCTACTAAATCGGGCAAGGCGATTCGCTTTAATGAGGAGAAGGTTCGTGCAGTGGGCAGAAATTCAGTGGGAGTTAGAGGTGTAACTTTAGATACTGCTAAGGATGAAATTATTGGAATGGTTACCGTAAACACCGAAAATAAGAATGAAACGATTATGGTTCTTTCGCAAAAGGGGTACGGAAAACGCTCATATTTGAACGATCCGGAAACTGGCGAAGAGATTTACCGGGTAACTAACAGAGGAGGGAAGGGAGTTAAAACCCTGAACGTAACCGATAAAACCGGTTATTTGATAGCCATACTTAATGTTACTGATAATGACCATGTAATGATTATTAATAAGAGTGGTATTGCCATCCGTATGGCAGTAGAGCAGTTACGCGTAATGGGCCGTGCCGCACAGGGGGTTCGCCTGATTCGCCTTGATGCTAAAGACCAGATAGCGGCAGTAGCCAAAATTGAAAACGGAAAGCTGAATTACAATGCCGAGGAAGATGGAGAACTTGGCAAAGCTGAAGAGACTGAGTAAAATCAAATTGTGATAATTTGGTAATTTGAGAATTTGATAATTGATTTGGCGCGGTTTTGCTATACCGTATTTCATTATTAAATTCTCTTAACATCAAATCATCGAATTATTAACCCAATAAAAAACGAAATGAAGAAACTAACCTTTATTACCTTTTTAGTTGCTGCGGCAAGTTTCGCCTTTGCCCAGGACGGCAACAACATTTGCGCGTGGAACGCCATGAACACCTACAACAGCGGAGGAGGACCGGAAGACCTTGAGCGCGGTATAAAGTGTACGGATGACGCTGCCGTGAATGATGCTACTATTGCCAAATCTAAAACCTGGTTTTACCGCGGACAACTTTATACCCTTGTTTTGCAGGATAAAACCTTAAGCCCTAAATACGGAACAGCAGCATTTGAAGCTATTAAAGCTTTCAAAAAGCTATATGACCTCAACGACCCTAAATTTAAAGACTGGGATGAAGTGTTTAAATACCTGATGCCTTTGGCTACCAATACTTTTAACGCAGCTGTTGACCAATACCAGGCCAAGAACTTTGCGGTTGCATACCAGTATTTCTATGCTATTAAAGATGTAAACGGAGTTATTGAAGGAAAAGGAAAGAAGCCAAATATTGAACTGGCTGTAGCTTTGAAGAATGCCGCCATCTGTGCTGAAAATGCTAACGATGTAGCCGGAGCAATTAATGTATATAAAGATTGGCTCGCCATTGCACCTGATGCCATCGCTTACCGCAGTTATGCGCAGGCTTTAAAGAAATCGGGCAAAGCGGAAGAAAGCAGGAAAGTAATTGATGAAGGTTTGGCTAAGTTCCCGAAAGATGCGAACCTGCTGGTAGAAAAGATTAATGTTTTCCTGGAAAATGCCCAGTACCCCGAAGCTTTGACATTTGTAAATAACCTTTTGGATGTAGAACCTAAGAATGACGGGGCTATGTTTATTAAAGGTTTGGCTTATGAAAAAATAGGTAATGAGGACAGCGTTGTTTATTACTATACCAAATCTGCTGAAATAAACCCTAAGAACATTAAGCCTTGGAATAACCTGGGCGCTTTGTATGTAAACAAAGCAAACACGATGGTGGAGCAGATGAATAAGTTAGGCAATACCTCGGCCGACATTAAAAAGTATGATGAGTTGAAGAAAC
>CAIYOV010000415.1 GCA_903927935.1 uncultured Bacteroidota bacterium
AAAATCTGCCGGGTCGAAACCTAAACCTTTTAATACGCGCTCGGTTTGTTCCTCAACTCCGTAGCCACCATGAATTTCTATTTGATGCTCTACTTCTCCCAAACGATTAATCAGCTCCATGTAGTCATCGCTCTCATAGTCCGTGCGGGTTTCCATCTGGTGCATGATGTCTTCCTTCTCGTTGTTGTATTGCATTACCAGCTCAAACGCTTTCTTTGTTTCTTCCATTACGGTAAGATTCGATTGCGAGTGAAGTTCCTGTGGCAGGTAACCAATCACCGTGCCTTTCGGATACATGATATTGCCGCCATCAATAGGCTGAAGACCTTTCAACACCTTTAGCAAGGTTGATTTACCCGCACCATTTCGACCGGTAAGGCCAATCTTATCGTTGTCGTTAATCAGAAAAGAAATTCCACCGAACATAACACGCCCGCTGAAATGAAGTTCAATATTGGATACAGCTATCATAAGAGGGCGCGAAAGTAAGATAAAGCAGGCAAAACTTTGCTATATCATTCAGGACTGTTTTATTACTTTCGGAATAAATTGTAAAGCCATGAATGATGAAGCTATTGCCCGGCTTAAAGCCGACAACGAACGCCTGAGTAAGATTATAAGCATAGTTGTGGAACAGAATGAGCTGCTGAAGCTCGAAAACTCCTTTCTTAAGAAAGCCGTAACACCTAAAGACATCATTAATTCCTTTGCTAAAATTGGCATGGCTCTTAAAGATAAAGAAAATGCCCTTGCTAAGCTTGGCGAAGGGCTTCCGAACAATACGGAAGGTATCGTAAACGTAAAGGAGGGAATTAGTGGTGCTCAAAATGAACTAATAGAGAATAAGGAAGGAAATAATAGCGTTGAGGTAGGCATAGCAAACGTTGACGAGGGAGTCAAGAACGCTGGCGATGGAATGCCCGGCATTATCGAACCAAGCGATAAAATTATTTGGGCACTAGAAAAAGAGCTCAAGGCATCGGGATATAACCGCATACGCGACAGCGGTGTGAACAATGCCGCAAAACTCTTGCTTCACTTCTATAATAAAGGGGAGGGTGATTATCCGAAGTTGAAAAAAATAACCGGACACTCTACCGATGGCATTGCCAAGTTTATTATGAGTATGAAAAAAAGGGGCTGGATACACCGGTACGGTTTTCAGCGCTTTGGCGTAAGCGAGAACGGTGTAGTGCTGATTAAACAGGCACTGAGTAAAAGTAGGGAAAACTGATTTTGCTTTTTCCGTTTTTGATTTAGATTCGCCCTCGAAAATTTACAACTATGAGCAAAGTAATTGCAGGCATTTTTACTATAGTAGGCGGATTGCTTACCCTTTATTTCACTTTTGTAATGCAGAACTCCTCTTATAACCAAGAGTATAACGACCCGAAACTGCACATGAGTTTATACCAAACCGGAAACTTTATTCCGTTGGTACTGGGTATTGTTTTACTTACAGTAGGCTTAGTTTTCTTTTTTGTAGCTAAGGAAGCAAATCCGGATATTAAAGGATAATAACCCACTACTTTTTTTAAAGGAGCATAAATACAAAAGCGCGTTTCAGATTATCTGAACGCGCTTTTGTATTTCTAGTTGATTACCCGTTTGGGATTTTGGAGTTTAATATGCGTCTGCAATCACTTCCTCTACTTCCGGAACCATTCGTTTCAACAAACCTTCAATACCAGACTTAAGTGTCAGTGTAGCAGAAGGACAACTGCTGCAGGAACCTTGCAGCGAAAGCGTAACTACTCCGTGCTCAAACGATTTGAATTCGATGTGACCACCGTCCATTTGCACAGCGGGTTTTACATATTTATCAAGCAGGTCTTTAATTTTTGTTTCGGGATCTTCATTCGCTGCCTCAGATTTTTGCTCTTGCAAAATATCTTTTGGAAGAAGAGAGTCTTCTACCGGCTTCTTTCCGCTTTGCAAAAACTTCGTTATACTATCTTTAAGTTCGGGTGTAATTTCAAACCATTCAAATTCAGATTTCTTAGAAACGGTTACAAAATTGTTAGCTATAAAAACTCCGCTTACGAAAGGAATTTCAAAAAGTGTTTTCGCAAGCTCTGAGCCAGAGGACAAATCTTTCGTTCTGAAGTCGAGTTGAAAATTCGGGAGTATCTGGCGGTTGGTTACAAACTTTAAACTCTCAGGGTTGGGAGTCATTTCTGTATAAATTTCAATAATGTCTGTAGTGTTCATGTTTGTTTGTTGAGATTGCAAATGTAATCAAATCAATTCCTGTAAATTGTGTGCTTAACAGAAGTTCGCAATGAAACTGAGAATAAAAGTAAAACCCGGTTCAAAGAAGGATGAGATAATGCGCGAAGCAGATGGTTCTGTAAAAGTGAAAATAAAAGCGCAACCGGTAGAAGGCAAGGCAAATAAATATCTGGTTGAATACTTAAGTGAAGCGTTCGCTCTCTCAAAATCAAAAATTGTGTTACTGAAAGGGGAGACCAATTCTTATAAAACGCTGGAAATTGATGCGGAGGAAAACTACATCAACAGCAAGCTGCCTACTTAAAATCTTTAATCGCATTCAGAGCTTTGCTCATTTCGTAGCCTTTGCTCAGTAGAAACCGCAGCATCTTGGTTTTCTTGTCGCGTGGAGTCTTTGCTTTAATCGTATTCCACTTTTTTTCGGCAATTACTTTAATCTGCTCATTGTAATTTTCTTCATCCATATCATCCAGATATTTTTTGATGAGAGAGGCATCAATTCTTTTTGCTCCCAGAGATGATTTCATTTTTGTTTTCCCCCATTTCTTTTTGGCGTGAGCACTCACAAAATATTTAACGAACCGGTCTTCATTCAAAAAGTTATCGTCTTTCAGTTTTTCGATATACTCACCATACTCTTCTTTCTCCACTTTCAGCTTTCGCATTTTCTCTTTCACATCACTTGCACATCGTTCCTGATAGGCGCAATAATTCGAAAGTTTGTCGTATGTGGTTTTGTCTATCGCCATTGAATCTGTTGCAAACTTTTAGTTTCGTTGCTTTCGAAAATAGCAATTGAAAAACTCGCGCGCCATATTTCTTCTTTTACTTGCCAACTCTATCAGCGGAGTGGCGCAGGGTATTTCCATGCTCGCCATTCCCTGGTATTTTACAGGCGTAATTCACCGAGAAGAATTATTCGGCAAAGCATATTTTATTATCACCGCCCTTTCTCTCTTCTGGGGTTTGTATGCAGGCACATTGATTGACCGCTATAATCGAAAGAAAATATTTTTGGTAATGAACCTTTCGGGTTTGTTCATTCTTTCCGCTGTAACTCTTGTCGGATTTATAAATGGTTCACTTCATTGGATTTTGGTAGCCGGTATTTTCGCCACTACGGCTTCTATTTATAATATTCATTTTCCGAACCTTTACGCTTTTGCACAGGAAATTACAGTCAAAGAAGATTATGCGCGCGTTACCTCGCTACTTGAAATTCAGGGACAAATCACTTTCACAATTGCCGGGGCAATAGCGGCACTGCTTCTAAACGGAGTAAATCATCAGTTTGGCTTTTTAGGGCTTAACATTCCGCTGCCCTTCGAATTTCGAGCTTGGAAGATTCATGAAATATTTGCGGTTGATGCTATCACGTACTTAATTGCCTTCATTATTATTTACCGCATAAAATCGTTACCGGTGGTAGATAAGAAAATCGACACCAGTCATTTGCGCGAGCGGATTAAAACTGGATTCGGTTTTCTGAAAAAACACCCTTTGCTTTTTAATTTCGGCAATGCATCGTTATTGGTGTTTTTAACCATACTTGTTTTCGGAACTTATGTACAACCGGAGTACGTTGATTCGTTCCTGCACCAAAGAGGTGATGTTTATGCCTTTGGCGATATGACTTTTTCTTTGGGAGCGGTGTTAGCGGGTTTTTTAACTACTAAGATTTTTGCTGAGAAAAATGTGGTGCTTGGCATTATTCTGCTTTCTGTTATTTCCGGAGCAATGTATCTGGTAATGGCATCCAGCAATATTCTGCTTTTATTTTTTGCCGCCAATTTTGTGATTGGTGCCTGTAATGCTGCTATCCGCATTCAGCGCATTACTTATTTATTTCACCACATCCCCAACAATATAATAGGTCGGGCAAACAGCGTGTTTTTTGTAATTAATGTTTTCCTGCGCCTTTGTTTAATCGGAACCTTTACGTTTCCGTTTTTTCATCAAGGCATAAATATTCTGTATGCGGTGGCAGCAATGGCATTCATTTGTTTTATCGGAGCGGTTATTCTTTTTCTCAATTACAAACAACTTGTGACAGAACCGGTGGTAGCGTAAAAACAAAAAATCCTCTAAGAGTTACGGCTCTTAGAAGATTTTTCGTTCTTAGCTCTTCAGCTATGCATTATTTTGTATGGTCGTCAACTGGCCAATGAGGCACCTTTGGGTCAAGTTCTATCATATTTTAACGTTTAGGTATTCATGTTTACGACACCAAACAAAAAAGGTTTCAAAATTTTTCAGGGGCAAGTTTATCTTTGATGAAGTTTTTTTAGCGATGCACAAATATTTGTCTCTTCTCCTCTTTTTTGTTTTTGCCTCACCGGTGTTTGCCCAACCGCTGAAAACTCATCCGTATTCCAGTCAAAGTGAAGAAGGATTTTCGCCCTGTAAAGACACCATTTCTTTTTTGAAGCGTCATGAGTTTTACGATATAGGTGTTATCCTGCCTTCGTGGCTTCCGGTAATAGATAGAAATTATATTGGGGTGATAGAAGGAAGGGTTGCGTCTAATCTGGTGAACGGGACCCATGGTCCTCATGTGAGCCATGAAGACTTGCCGTTTTATCATTACTCTCACGATGCAGACTTTGATATTATACCCGACAAAACAGACGATAATCGTTACACTAACTATTTGCCTTATTTGATCTATAAAACAAAAGATGGCAATGACACGGTTCTTGATCAAGCTATACATTGTGAGTGGGAATGTGGAATGGGAATGTGTAATCGTGTAAATCCCATAAGTAGTGACAATGATGCGGGAAGAAGTGGCGGTTTTTTTAGTGCCGGACACGAATTGGGGGATGTAATCTGGAGCTGGCCAAGCGTTGGAGATTGGGTGCATGTGGAAGGAAATTATGTTTGGGATCGCGGTCATCCGCCCAGTGAGGCCGAAATTCATCCTCCTAGAATTGTAGCAATAAAGAGGTCACTTCCAGAGCAGGTTACAATAGGCGACAGCTCCATAAAATTTGCTACACGCGTGGATATTTTTGCCAGCGGAGATGGCGGTGCGCTTATTAATAACCGGTATAACTCACCCGCTTTTGTGAGGCGTGTAAGCATGAGCAGTAAGGATTATGCGTTTACCGTGAAAATAGATTTGCAGCGTCCATCAGCTAATGCACATCTGCGATATAAGCTGGATCGAAGAAAGGGAGATTCTTTTTCGCAGTATGAAATGGTCGAAACAAATGATGATTCTGCTATTGCAAATATCCTTATACCGTGGAAGACAAAGAATGCTAACGATTTAGAAATTTATGCACGCACACTTTATTTCTTTTGGGATGAAGGGCGCGGTGTTGCCAGTGAAGAACCGGTTGATATTTATAAAGTGAAGCTGACGAATCTGAAGTTCCGCCACATAAACGATCAACTTTCGAAAGCGGAAGTGCGCTTGTTTGCAAACGTGGGCAGCAATTGGATTTTTCTCAATGATTTTCACGGAAAGAAGGGAAGGATTCTGACCAAAGGACTGGGTAAAACCTATAAGCATAAATGGCCCCTGAACAATGAGTTTACTATTTGTGTTCCGCGCGGGAAAAATTTCAGAGTCTACATGAGCGGATGGGAAGTGGATGGGATTGATTTGCTTGCCGGAGATATTTTGGATGGCAGCTCTCCATGTGATAAGAAAACAAAACGTTTTTTCAAGAACCGGATTTTCTCCATTCAGAATATGCTGATGAAAGGTTGTCTGGATGATGAATATGGTGAAATAAGCAATCTACATTCATATAACACGCTTGGCAGGGCTGACCATTTCACCAACTCCCCTCATGAAGGCAAAAATGACGACCCGTGTCCATTTAGCAAATACGATTTGAAGGACAGATATTTTTTGAGTTATACTATTGAGAAAGTAAATTAGAAAATGCTGACCGGTTCCATAACTAACGACATTAAACATCAATTCCGCTATGGAAACATGGTGATGAAATTGATTTTTGTGAATCTCGGGGTGTTTCTGTTCTTCGGAATTTTATATCTCATCACCTTTCTTTTTCAAAACAATACGTTCTACAATTTACTTCTGAGCAAAGTAGAAATGCCGGCATCGCTTAACACCTTACTTCATCAACCGTGGTCCATGTTTACTTATATGTTTCTGCACACCGGGTTCTTTCATGTGCTGTTCAACATGCTTTGGTTTTATTGGTTCGGAGAAATATTTGTGTTGTATTTAGGCGATAAAAAAATCCTGCCTCTTTATCTGCTTGGTGGAATTACCGGTGCGGTTATATACATCCTTGCTTTCAATTTTGTTCCGGTTTTTAAACCTGCGACAGATGTTTCGATGATGCTCGGAGCTTCGGCAAGTATTTTTGCCATTGTGTTTGCCGCAGCAACACTCGCTCCCGATTACGAAATACAGTTGATGTTTATAGGAATAGTTAGAATAAAATATGTAGCTGTTTTTTCTTTGTTGCTGGACGTTATCAATATTCCTTATGGAAATGCCGGTGGATATATTGCACATGTTGGTGGGGCTCTAAGCGGATATTTTTACATCAAAGCATTGCAGGGAGGGTTTGATTTTGCTTCTCCCCTCACTAAATTTTTTGATGGTTTTGCAAATTTGTTTAAACCCAAATCGAATATCAAGGTTACTTACAAAAATGAAGCGCGTAAAAGTGAAGCTACCTCGCGCAGTAAAAATGAACAGCAACGGGTAGATGAAATTTTAGATAAAATAGCACGTTCCGGTTATGATAGTTTGACGAAAGAGGAAAAAGATTTTTTGTTCAACTACTCTAAAAAGTAAAAATGCTTCGCGGTCTTTTCAAGTTTCTAAATATCCTTGCACTTGTAGTATTGCTATGCTCGTGCCTTGCAACCTATGTTCACCCAAAAGCATATTGGCAACTTTCGTTTATCGGCTTTGCTTTCCCCATTGTACTGGTTGTAAATGTTTTTTTTCTGCTGCTCTGGATATTAAAGCGCGATGCGTTTGGCTTGGTTTCTCTGTTTGCGATTGCACTTACTTGGAAATTTATTCAGTCAACTTTCGCGCTTAATTTTTCTGAGCCCAACAATGAATCGGGAATAAAGCTGATAACATGGAATGTGAAGTGTTTCGATTTATACAATTGGAATAAAAATTTAGAAACGCGCGAGCAAATGATGGCATTAATTAAAAAGGAAAACGCTGATGTGCTTTGTTTGCAGGAATTTTACACCAACAATCAGTTGTTTCACAATCTTGAATACCTACGCGATTCGCTCGGCTATCCTTACGTTTATTTTTTCCCATCAGTTGATTTGAGAAAAACTCCCAAAACTAAATTGCAGCAAACCCTTTGGAAAAAAGGTGAACTGCATCAGCAATGGGGCGTTGCAACTTTTTCAAAATTTCCGATAGTTGATACCGGGAGAGTTGATTTTAAGAATTCGTTTACGAACGATTGTGTTTACGCTGATATAAAAATGAACAACGAAATTGTGCGTGTGTTTAATGTTCATTTTCAATCTATTCATTTGGGTTATGATGATTATGCAACGTTGGATTCTCTCAAAGAAAATCAAAGCGCACCTTGGGGTTCGCTCAAGAATATTCTGCGCAAAATGAAACGCGCTTACACAAAACGCTCAGAACAAGCTATTGCTGTTGCGGAACATCTGGAAGAGTTTTCGGGAAAGAAAATTTTATGTGGCGATTTTAATGATGTTCCGGTTTCATACACTTACAACACCGCAAAAAATAATCTGCATGATGCGTTTGTAGAAAAGAGTAAGGGTTTCGGAGCCACTTATGCCAACCGGTTTTCTATTTTCAGAATTGACTACACTTTGTTTGATGAACGTGTAAAAATTAATTCTTACAAAAGAATTCAAAAGGAACTCTCTGACCATTATCCGGTAGTAGTTTCTTTTTCTCTCTGAAAAACCATCAACACATTATATTGCGCTCATGAATTCCGAATTAAAAATTTACAACACGCTTACGCGTGAAAAAGAAATTTTCAAACCGCTCAATGCACCTCATGTGGGCATGTATGTGTGTGGACCTACTTTATATAGTCACGCTCACCTTGGTAATTGCAGAACGTTCTTGTCGTTTGATGTGGTGTTTCGCTATCTGAAACATCTCGGTTATAAAGTTCGCTACGTGCGTAACATTACCGATGTGGGGCACTTAGAAAGCGATGGTGATGAAGGAGAAGACAAAATCGCAAAACGTGCGCGCCTCGAAAAATTGGAGCCGATGGAAATTGTGCAGTTGTATGCTGTAGATTTTCATAAGGTGCTAGATGATTTCAATTTGTTGCCGCCAAGTATTGAGCCAACCGCAAGCGGACATATCATTGAGCAAATTGAAATGACAAAAAAAATTATTGCGAACGGATTAGCATATGAAGTGGATGGTACAATCTGGTTTAATGTAGAAAAATTTGCGAAAGATTATCCGTACACCGAATTAAGCGGAAGAAAGCTCGATGAGCTACTTGAAGGTACGCGCGATAACTTAGAAGGACAGGAAGAAAAGCGCGGACGTTTGGATTTTGCTTTATGGAAAAAAGCAAAGCCCGAACATATTATGCGCTGGCCAAGTCCTTGGGGCGAAGGTTTTCCTGGCTGGCATATTGAGTGTAGTGCCATGAGTTCAAAATATTTGGGTGAGCAATTTGATATTCATGGTGGTGGAATGGATTTGGTTCCAACACATCATACCAACGAGATTGCGCAGAATGTAGCATGCTGCAAAAAATCTCCCGCAAAAATATGGATGCACACAAATATGCTCACGGTGAACGGACAAAAGATGAGCAAGAGTTTGGGTAACTCTTTTTTACCTGAACAACTCTTCACCGGTAGCCATCTTTTGTTGCAGCGAGGTTATTCGGCTATGGTGGTTCGCTTTTTTATGTTGCAGGCGCATTACAGGAGTACACTTGATTTTTCAAATTCTGCATTACAAGCTTCCGAAAAGGGCTATCAGCGTTTGATGAATGCCATGAAGTTAATTGCCGGTCTAAAGACAAGCGAAAAATCGTCTTTCAAATTCGAAAACGTGAAAGCGGATATTTATAATGCACTGAATGATGACTTCAATACACCGGTGGTCATTGCAGGCTTATTTGAAGCTGCTGGTATTATCAACTCGGTTAATGATGGCAACGCCTCCGTTACCGCTGCCGATAAGGAAAAACTGCAAAAACTTTTCAGCGAAATTGTTTTTGATGTGCTTGGATTAAAAGAAGAAAGCGGTGCCGGTTCCGATAAAATAGATGGGCTTATGAAACTTATTATTGAATTACGCAAAGATGTCCGCACAAAAAAAGACTTTGCCGCCAGCGATAAAATACGCGATGAACTTTTGAAGGTAGGCATACAGGTGAAAGACGGAAAGGATGGAGTAACATGGACAACGAATTAATCTTATTAATGAAAAATTGTTTTGTTTTTTTCTGTTTACTCTTTCTGGCATCTTGTGATAAATGCAATAAAGGAAACGATAATAACGTTGTTGAACCGTCCAAACAAGTTGTTGTAAACGCACCCGCATTCAACAGCGATTCTGCTTATAACTATACACAGGCACAAATCAATTTTGGCACACGCGAAATGAATTCAAAAGGACATGAAGCCTGTGCTAACTATCTGATAGAAGAAATGAGGAAATTCACCGACACAGTTTACGTTCAAAAATTCGAAGTGAAGGGGTTTGATGGAGTAAATCTGAAATGCACAAACATCATCGGCTCAATCAATCCTAAAGCAATAAATAGAATTCTACTCACTTCGCATTGGGATAGCAGACCATGGGCAGACCAGGATACAAAAGACAGAGACAAACCCATTCTCTCTGCCTGCGATGGAGCAAGCGGGGTAGCAACGCTGATAGAAATAGCAAGAGCCATTAAATCCTCCCCGCTTAAAAATATTGGCGTTGATTTATTTTTTAATGATGCCGAAGACCGTGGTTATTCTTCTTCGTTGAATGGAATTGTAAAACCCGGTGACTATGATTCGGAAGGTTCCTGGTGTTTGGGTGCGCAACACTGGAGCGCCAATCCGCATGTGCCGGGTTATAAAGCCGATTTTGGAATTCTGTTAGATATGGCTGCTGCTAAAGGTGCTGTGTTTTCACTCGAGGGAATTTCTTCGTTCAATGCTGGTTGGGTACAGGATAAAGTTTGGGCGAACGCAAGTGCATTAGGCTATTCAAACATTTTCACCAATCAAACTGTGGGTTCTATTACTGATGACCATGTTTACATCAACCAAATTGCAAAAATTCCTACCATCGATATTATTCAGATTGACCCGTCTTCGAACTCAGGAACGTTTGGCAATTACTGGCACACCCATGCCGATAATATGAGTGTGATTGATAAAAACACATTGAATGCCGTGGGCAAAACTTTGCTTTATACTATTTATCAGTATGATGCGGAACGTGACGTGCAATAGTTAAACCGTTAAAGATTCCCGTTGGTAGTAACCGGTGCCATCATACGCGCGTTTAGCTGTTGCTTTCATACAGGCTGCGCTACAGCAGCCTTCCATTTTCCAGCCGCATTCTTCGCAAAGCACAAAGTGCTCGTTGCATTCTGCGTTGGCGCAGTTAACCATGTGTGCCGATTTGGTTCCGCATATTTTGCAGGTAGAAACAATTGTAGGTGAAACAGAATTAACATCCACAACAACTCTGTTATCGAACACATATAACTTGCCTTCAAAATTTTTGCCTCCAGTTTCCTTTGCGTATTTCACCACGCCTCCGTCAACCTGATAAACATTTTTAAAGCCGTTCTGCAACAGATAGCCGCTTGCCTTTTCGCATTTAATACCACCGGTGCAATAGGTTACTACTTTTTTATCTTTTAAATGTTCCAGTTCTTTCAACTGCTCTGGAAAATCGCGGAAGTTATCAATGTCAAGTTTCAGTGCATTTTTAAAATGACCAACTCCGCTTTCGTAGTTGCTGCGCACATCTACAAATACTACATCGTCCTGTTCAATCATTTCATCTACTTCGTGCGGTTTTAAATGAATACCGGTGCTTTTGTTCGGGTCAACGTTCTTGATGCCACGCAAACTGCTGTGAACAATTTCGGGTTTTACGCGCACATACAATCTTTCGAAAGTGGGCGCATCTACTTCATCAATCTTAAATTCAATCCCTTCGAACAGCGGATTTGATTTTACCGTGTCCATATATTTTTTGCACTGCACCACAGTTCCCGAAATGGTTCCGTTCAGTCCTTCTTCGGCAACAATTATTCTTCCTACAATTCCCAAACGTTCGCAAAATTCTAAATGCTGTTTCGCAAACTCTTCTGCATTGGGAATGAGTGTGTATTTGTAATAAAGTAAGGTCTGGTATGGTTTCATTTAGCCGCGAAGATAATTCATCTCTTCATTTTCTGAATGGTAGCTGCCATGCAACCGAAAAATCTATTTTTGAATGGTAAGAAAACAATCACACTATGTATTCCATTCAACAACGTTTGCAAAAGGATTTAGAAGAAATTAAAGGCAGCGGTCTTTACAAAAGTGAAAGAATTATCACCTCGCCACAGGGTGCTGAAATTCGTGTTGGCGGAAAGACTGTGATTAATTTCTGCGCCAATAATTATCTCGGGTTGTCTTCGCACCCTAAAGTTATAGAGGCTTCGAAGAAAGCGATTGAAACTCACGGCTATGGCATGAGCAGTGTGCGTTTTATTTGCGGCACACAGGATATTCATAAAGAGCTGGAGAAGAAAATTTCTAATTTTCTCGGCACAGAAGATACCATACTTTATGCCGCGGCTTTCGATGCAAATGGTGGCGTCTTCGAGCCTTTGTTTAATGAAGAAGATGCAATTATCAGCGATGAACTGAATCATGCTTCCATTATTGACGGGGTGCGTTTGTGTAAGGCAGAGCGTTTGCGGTATAAGAATAACGACATGGAAGATTTAGAAGTGCAACTGATAGCCACACAGAAAAACCGCTCGCGCATTATTGTAACTGATGGTGTTTTTTCGATGGACGGAACCATTGCACAACTGGATAAGATTGTCACGCTTGCCGATAAATACAATGCCATGATTATGCTAGATGAATGTCACGCTTCGGGTTTCATAGGTAAAGCTGGACGTGGCACACCGGAGTATTGCGGAGTGCATGGCAAGATTGACATCATCACCGGTACGCTCGGGAAAGCACTTGGCGGAGCAAGTGGTGGTTTTACTTCGGGAAAAAAAGAAATTATTGAACTGCTTCGCCAGCGTTCGCGACCTTATCTTTTCTCCAATACTTTAATGCCCGCTATTGTGGGTGCTTCGATTGCCGTGCTTGATATGTTGAGCGAAACAACAACTCTGCGCGATAAACTAGAGGCCAACACCAAATACTTCCGCGAAAAAATGACTGCTACCGGCTTCGATATTAAGCCGGGCGTTCATCCCATTACACCGGTTATGCTGTACGATGCAGTGTTGGCGCAAAACTTTGCGGCAAAACTGTTAGACGAAGGCATTTATGTAATCGGGTTTTTCTTTCCGGTGGTGGCCAAAGGCAAAGCCCGTATTCGAGTTCAGGTTTCTGCTGCGCACGACAAAGAACATTTAGATAAATG
>CAIYOV010000416.1 GCA_903927935.1 uncultured Bacteroidota bacterium
CACCCGAAAGGGTGGGGTTTTTTTATTTTATTAAGTTCGTCACATGGATTTATCATACATCCTCAATCACCTTGGCGAAGAGCGCGAAAATTATTTCAATGCGGTTTCGCCTCCCATTATTCAGACAAGCAATTTTTATTTTAAAGATGTATCGAGTTTGCGCAAGGCATTTTTGAATGAAAAGGAAATTCCGATTTATACCCGGGGCAATAACCCTACGGTTGAAATATTGCGAAAGAAGATTGCCGCATTAGCCGGAGCAGAAGATGCGCTCGTATTTTCAAGCGGTGTTGCTGCCATAAGTGCCGCAGTAATTTCAAATGTAAATGCCGGTGACCATGTGGTTTGTGTAAAAAAACCTTATGGTTGGACTCACAGACTGTTCGATAAATTTCTTCCTCGCTTTGGAGTAACAGCCACAATGGTTGACGGAACAGCCATAGAGAATTTTGAAAGAGCCATTCAGTCCAATACAAAAATTATTTTTCTGGAAAGCCCCAACACTTTCACTTTTGAATTGCAGGATATTGAAGCAGTGGTGAAGTTGGCAAAAGCAAAAGGCATCATCACTATTATTGATAATTCATATTCCACTTCGCTTAACCAGCGGTGTATTGAAATGGGTATTGATATTGAGGTGCACTCGGCTACGAAATACTACGGAGGGCACAGCGATGTGGTTGCCGGTTATTTAATCAGTAATAAAAAAATGACCGATAAGATTTTTGAATCTGAGTTCCTGAATCTTGGCGGCATTATCTCTCCAAATGATGCCTGGTTATTAATACGAAGTTTAAGAACGCTTCCTTTACGATTAAAACAAACAACAGAAACAACGGAAAGGTTAGTGCAATGGTTGGAGCAACATCCGCAGATTGAAAAGGTGATTTATCCTTTTTCGGAATCTTTCCCACAATACGAATTGGCGAAGAAACAAATGAAGCATGGAGGAAGTTTATTCACTATTCTGCTGAATGCAAAGAATGTAGAACAGGTAGAAACTTTCTGCAACAGCCTGCAACGGTTTTTGATGGCCGTTAGCTGGGGAGGGCACGAATCGCTGATTATGCCTGCCTGCAGTTTCCCGGTGCAGCAACATTATAAGGAGCAGGTCTATCCTTTTAACCTGATTCGTTTTTACATTGGTTTAGAAGATACTGGTTGCTTAATGGATGATTTGAAACAGGCGTTTAAGAAAATTGAATAACCGGTGATGCGTTTTAAGTTTATCCTGTGCTTTTGGTGCGCGGTTATTACATCTGCATTTGCAGGAGGTAGTTATACCTCGCTAACCGAAGCGCTCAAAAATCCAACAGATGTAAAGTCGCTTAACTTAAGCGGTAACAGTTTAAGTGCGCTACCTGAAAGCGTAGGTCAGTTTGTAAATCTGGAACGTCTGAATGTTTCATCAAACAATCTTATCGCACTGCCGAAAGCTCTTTTCAGTTTAACCAAACTGACCTATCTGAATGTTGCAGGAAATAAACTCAGGATAATTCCATCCTCTATTTCTAATCTTAAAAACCTTCAGGAACTTGAAATCGGTTTTAATCATATTGCATCGCTGCCCAAAGAATTGGGAACACTTACCAAACTCACACGCCTTGTTCTTTCTAAAAATAATCTGAAAGTATTACCGGCAGAGATTAATCAGCTTACATCGCTCCATATTTTAGACCTCAGTTACAATCAGCTTATTTCTATTCCCGCTGCATTAACCGGCATCAAAAATTTGCGGACACTTGATGTGAGTTTCAATAAACAACTTGCAAACTACCCGACAGAAATAAAAAACATGAAGGCACTTCGACTGCTTAATTTGAAGGGCACTAAAATTACTGCCAAACAGGTAGATGAATTAGAGTGGGTGATTGCTGAGTGTAAGATTATCCTTTAAGAGGCTAAATGTCACTCCTCGGCTTAGCTAAGGCTGACATTCTTTTTTAATTCAGTCTTTCCCTATATTTATTTTCATGAATGAAAAGCTGCTTCATTTCATCTGGAAGTTCCGACTGTTCGAACAGCATGAACTTTTTACTACAGAAGGAGAGAAGCTGGAACTTATTCATCCCGGAGCTTACAATACCGATTCGGGAGCTGATTTTCAGAATGCAAAAATCAGAATAGGTAAAACACTTTGGGTTGGCAATATTGAAATTCATTTAAACTCGAAAGACTGGTTTACGCATAAGCATGAGCAGGATGCCTCTTACAACAGCGTAATTCTACATGTGGTGTTTGAAAGCGGAGGAAAAATTGCTTCGCGAAAAAACGGAGAAACCATTCCCACACTCGAATTAAAGAACCGGATAAACGCAACAACACTTTACCGGTATGAAGAATTAGCCAAACGAAAAGCGTGGATTCCCTGCGCTAAGTTTTTTAAAGATGTAGATAAGTTCACTGTCAAAAATTTTCTTGAGCGTTTATTGATTGAGCGCCTGGAAAGCAAAGTGGAACAAATCAATCTGCTGTTGGCAGCATCGGAGAACGATTGGGAGAATGTGATGTTTCAGATGATTGGCAGATACTTCGGGGCGAGCATCAACAAAGAACCTTTCTTTCTGCTGGCTAAATCGTTACCGGTAAAGGTTTGGGCAAAGCATCAGAACGATTTGTTGCAGATGGAAGCACTTTTATTCGGGCAAGCCGGATTTTTAGACGAGAAGTTCGATGATGAATATCCGAATCAACTTCGCAAAGAATATCTGTATTTAAAACGTCTGCATAATCTTCAGCCTTTGAAGAAAGAGGTTTGGAAATTTCTTCGGCTCCGTCCTTCTAATTTTCCAACGGTTCGGTTTGCACAGTTAGCGGCCTTGATGAATAAAGAAGTAAAACTGTTTTCTGAAATACTCGCTGCAAAAAATGCCAAAGCCATTCATCAGTTATTTGATGTTAATGTTTCGGATTACTGGCAACAGCATTATCAGTTCGATAAGCCCTCAAAGAAAGTGAATTCGCATCTCGGTTCTTCCATGAAAAATATTTTGCTCATCAACGCTGTGGCTCCGGTGTTGTTTGCTTATGGAAAATATAAAGACAACGATGCGTATTGCGATAAGGCAATTTCGCTCTTAGAAAAGTGTGAAGCAGAAAGTAATTCCATCATTACCGGTTGGAAGAAACTTAACCTGGCGGCAACCAATGCATACGAAACACAAGCCATGCTGCAATTGAAAAATGAATACTGCGATAATTTTAACTGTTTGAATTGCGCAATAGGCACCCGCATCTTAAAGTAGAATGTCATGCTGAGCGTAGTCGAAGCATTTTCGCGCGGAAAGAACCCTTCGACTTCGCTCAGGGTGACATCATTCTGTTAACTTTTATTGTTTATGCAATTTCAATTCTTCATTTATCTTCGGAAAACAAAACCATACACTATGCCCTTTGAATCAGTAAAATTTTTAGTTGAGTCTCATGTGTTCGGAGTTTGTGAGCGCATGGGCGAGCGGCTGAAAATGCCGGCTAAAAACATTCGCCTGTTTTTTATTTATGCCAGTTGCATGACCATAGGTTCACCCATTATCATTTACATGATTCTCGCCTTCTGGATCAGCATGAAAGATTACGTGCGCGGAAAAAGAAGCGCTGTCTGGGATTTCTGAAATTAGAGAAATGTCACCCTGAGCGGAGTCGAAGGGTGAACGAGTAAATGCTTCGACTCCGCTCAGCATGACATTTCCTCCTCACTTTGCGAACAATAAATATTCAACTCTCATCGTTTCATAGCTAATGAAAAAACTTTTTTCGGTTCTTCTCCTTCTTTCGCTTACCGTTATTTCTTTCAGTCAGGCACCGGCTGGCAAAAGCCGCACAAAGAAACCGGTGGCTAACCCTACCTTATCGAAAGCCGATTTGCAAAAGATAAAACTGATTGAAGACACGCTGCAATTGCTCGGCATGCAGTTTACTACCGATACTTCTATTGATGTTCGCAAAAAAGCCTGCTACACTTTTATTCCTAAATTAGTGAGCGCTCTCAAACTCAACAACTCTTTTTATTACCGGTTCGATTCGCTCGAAACTGTTTCGCAGATTTATCCGCCCGATAGTTCTTTCCGCATTCTTACCTGGCAACTGGTGTTGCCTAAGGGGCACTTTCGTTATTACGGGGTGGTGCAAATGCGCAGCAGCAAAATCAAAATTTATCCGCTGCACGATTTGAGCGATACCATGCAATATCAAACCCAGCAGCAAACCACCAACGAAAACTGGTATGGCGCGCTTTACTACAATGTTATTCAGCAAACCATAGGCAAGCAGCAGGTTTATACGCTCTTTGGTTTTGAGGCGGCCGACTACATTACGCGCAGAAAAGTAATTGACATTCTCACCTTCGATAAAACCGGTGTGCCGCATTTTGGCTCGCCCCTGTTTCAGTTTAAATACGACAGCAGCCACGTTAAGCTGCTCGATACCATGAGCCGCTTTTTTATTGAATATAAATACAACGCGCCCACGGTGCTTAATTACGATGTGCAGATGCAGATGATTGTGTTTGACCATGTAGCCCCGCAAAACGAAAAGGCAAGGGGCGCCACTTTTACCTATGTGCCCGATGGAACCTACGAGGGTTTCCTCTGGACGAAAGACCACTGGCAGTGGGTAGAAAAGGTGTTCACTTTCTCTATCGACCAAAACGATAATCCCCCCATTCCTCAGCCGCTTTTTGGCACACCGCGCAACCAGCCCGAAATGCCAAAGGACGGTAACCCGAGGTAATTGTTGGTGATAACACCTACAAAGACGAAAAACAGCCACCTCACCTAAATCCTCTCCGAAGGAGAGGACTTTAAATACAAAGCCCTCCGATATTTTTTCGGAGGGCTTTTTGTTTTTAGAGGATGGGACGGAAAAACATTCAAGTGAGAAGCGATAACATTGGGTTGGGTAGCGCCAACACGCGGTTACCGCGCGAGTTCAGCAGATTACCGGAGGCTAACACGCAGTTACCGCGCAAAAACATGCTTTTACCAAGCGATATCACTCTGTTACCGTTCGATTTCAGCAGATGACCGTGCGATAACACGCAGTTACCGTGCAATAACACTGCGTTACCGCGCGAAAACACTGCGTTTTCGAATTTATTTGTAGTGTTTTGTATGCGTTTTGTGGTGAATTGCCTGAATTTAGAGCAGGAATTGAAAACCCCAACCTTTTGGGGTTGGGGTTTTCTGCTTTGCAGCTATTTTTTGGTTGGTCTTCGGAATTTGAGACCTGAGATTTGTTTATACTCGGCAGGAGTAATGGAGGAAACAGATTTGACGTATTTTTTGACTTCTAAAGCCAGGTCAACGAGGCCGGTTTTGGCGGCATAGAAAGCAGTTGTGCGCTCGGTGATGGAATCGAGGTATGGTTGCTGAGCGGTGGCAACTGTTTGGTTTGCGGTGTTTAGTGAATCGAGAAATATTACCAGGTTAGCTTGCTGAAGTTCGGTTTCGTTGGGTGCATAGGTTGGTTCTGCGGATATCTTACCTACTAATTCGCCAAAATGGATTACCTGATTGGCATAAGATTGTTGTGAAACTGAAATCTGTTTAGGGTCATCGGGACCGGGGTTGAGGATTTTTTTGTTTTTGCGCGCCCCACGAATTTTGCGGAGGGTGACCATGGCATCTTTTACCTGTTCATCGGTAACGACTTCGGTAGAATCGTAAGCATTGATGATACGGGTTGCAAGTTTTTCCATGTCGGCAAAGAGTTGCTGCCGGTTGTTGATGGCATTATCCCAAGCGGGTGTTTTTTGTACGATGTGTTGTAAAGCTGTACCGGCAGCGGTGTAAACTGTTTGAAGTGCCGGAACTTTAATTAATGTGTTGGTTGGATTATACCGGGTGGTGTAACCGGTGCAGCGAGTGATGAGGGTGTTGAAGTTGTTGAAGTTAACTGCGTGACCTGTTTCGGAAGTTGATGCCATAGACTTTTAGTTTAAAGTGTGAGGATTAGTTTTAGATGGAATAAATGTAAGGGGTAGGCGGGGTTGGGTAAAATTTTGTGAGACGATTTTGGTCAGCTTTAAAAGTTCTTTTTGTAACTTTTATGCTGATTTCGTCATTGCGAGCGAAGGGTTTCCGTAGCGAAGCAATCTTTTTCTTTTTTGTCACTTTCTTTAAAGAAAGTAACCAAAGAATCGTCCAAAAAAATGCTCCGCGTTTTTGGACTGGCTTGGCGCGAATACGGTGTTTAGATTTTTAAGTGTGTTTTAATTGAGAGGTTTTTGGTGTTGTCTTTCTATTTCTCTTTTTCATCTCGAAACTTCTGACTGTGCTGCGCACCAACGCAAAGGCTACCGAAGTTGCGGAAGGCTGAAAAAGAGGTTTTGTCTTAAATAGACAAGGAAGTTTACATTTGTAGAAACAAAGTTGTTGGTGACGTATCGCAGAGCCGATACTAAAACACCAACCGGCAAAAACAATGGCAAAATAAAGTATGGAATCAGTAAAACAAAGGATAGCTGGAATTAAGGCAATCATAAATAATCTCAAACTTTCACAGGAAGGAACCGTTATCACGTATGAATTTTTGTTCGAAAATACTAATGGGAAAGTAAAAATTTCAGATGGTAATGTTTTAAAAGAGGTAGCTGCTGATATTGCTTATACCGATGTTTTTCAGATTCAAATTGAAAACACACTTTATACGATAAGCAGCCTCATTCATGGCGGTAAAGTGAAAATTTCATTAAACAATGGACAAATTATTTTGTCTAGTGTAAATAGCTAGCTAAAAACATGAATAGAGTTTGTCACATTCTTTTTCTTGTTGTTTTTACGCAATTCGCCTACGCGCAAACGACCATAAAAATGGAAAAAATGGGGGGTGTATATAAGATACCCTGTAAGGTAAATGGACTTAGCTTGAAATTCATTTTTGATACCGGAGCAAGCGATGTCACACTCTCACTTACTGAAGCCTTGTTCATGTTGAAGAATGGGTATTTGAGCGATGGTGATTTCAGGGGAACCGAATATTACAGAATAGCCAATGGGGATATACAAGAAGGCACTAAAGTAAATTTGAAAAGCATAGAAGTAGGCGGCCAAAAAATTTATAATGTAGAAGCATCCATAACGCATACAGCTGATGCACCATTATTATTTGGCCAAAGTGCACTACAACGGTTTGGGAACTTTTCGATTGATTATGCTACGAACACGTTATCGTTGGGGGGTGGGAATGGTTCCGCAACTTCCCCGAAATCAACTGCCGTGCCGAGAAAAGAGATAGATTATAGTAAGCATACAGTGGCAACAATATGGATGACAAAAAACTTAAACGTAAGCACCTTTAGAAATGGAGACCCAATTCCTGAGGCAAAGACAGACGAAGAATGGAAACAAGCCAATTCAAATGAAGCGCCTGCTTGGTGTTATTATAATAATGACACAGCCAATTGCAAAAAATACGGCAAACTCTACAACTGGTATGCAGTAAATGATTCCCGTGGATTAGCACCTAAGGGCTGGCACATACCAAGTCATGCGGAGTGGACAACGCTGATTAACTTTTTTAGCGAAGACGGCTCAAAAATGAAAGCCGCAAGTGGTTGGGATGGGATGCCCGGAAACGGAGATAATACAAGTGGTTTTGCAGGGCTCCCTGGCGGAATGCGCGCACCCTGGGGTAGTCTTTATGAAGGGATTGGCAGCTATGGTGACTGGTGGAGCACAACCGAGTGTGACGATAACCCACATGCACACGCTTGGCATTTCGAACTTCGCGGGCTTAGTAACTATACGTTTTTAGATGATAACAATAAATGGCTCGGTTTTTCAGTTCGTTGCCTGAGAAATTAGATTAATTTTTGTTTTTTCTTTTCTACAAACAGGATGCCCCGATGGAGCATTTTTGTTTTTTACTCCGTTAGGAGTTTTCTATTTGTAGTAATAATATGAAAATCAGAACCGGCTGTTGGGTTAGCGATAGAAGTGGAAAGCTCCCGCACCGTTGGCATTTGCGCGGGTGGGTGCGGGACTTGTAACGGATAGCGCGCCCCGCTGCCCTGAGCGGGGAACCCCCATACTTTGCTTGCCCTACTCTTCACTATTTTTCTTGCGCTTAGTAACCGACTTTTTAGGCGGGGCGGGGTTCATCAGGTCTTCACGGCTTTTTGGTTTGCGGTCAATTTGCCAGTTAAAATCTTTTAGTTGAAACTGCTCGGGTTTCAGCATTTTCATGGGGGTAAAAACCGCTTCGGGTTTTTCTTTAAAAACAATCCTGTTAATCTTCTTCTCTTTAAAATACAAGGTAATGTCGGTGCTCAGCGCCTTGTTGTTACCTATG
>CAIYOV010000417.1 GCA_903927935.1 uncultured Bacteroidota bacterium
TAAACTTAACATTAGATGACATTACATGAACGTATAATGACAAATAATGAATAATAAATGACGCATATTAGCGCACTTGTGAGCCCTTTAAATGAAATTTAAATTAATTCAGGGGTTTAACTGATGCTGAAAACTAACGTGGTAAATTTCCTGCAGCCATGCGTTTATTTCAGGAATAACGGCATCGGCATCTTCATGCAGCACGGCATGGCTCCGGTTGGGGAAGAGCGAGAATTTTTTCTTCGAAGTAATCTTATCAAATATTTTTTGCGTGTAGGCAACCGGAAAGATAGAATCGGCAGTTCCCTGCAAAACCATCACCGGCACTTTAATTTGCTCCACGGGTTTAACCATAACGGTATGTGCCAGCGATTGCAAGGCCCGCAGCGAAACCGTTTTCAGGGTTAACGGGTCAGTTTCCATAAACACCTTGGCACTGCCAAAATATTTCACCGGTATTTTTTCTAAATCTATGTAGGAGGTAACCGGTATCTGCACATTGGGCAAACGGTGTCCGTGCCGCGCAATTAATAGCTTTATATATTTGAAAAGGCGCGGATGCCTTGCTAACTGAAGGGTCTCCGGTGCTCCAAGGTCAGCAAAATTCTGGCAGATAACCGAATTCAACCGCTCATCTTTTGCCGCCATATAAAAAGCCACAATACCTCCCTGGCTACTGCCCATTAAATTCACTTTGCTGTTGAACCGGTTGATGGCGTAGGTAATTACATTCTCCGCATCTTTCATAATATCGGTAATAGAATAATCGCCACGCACGCCTTCGCTTTGTCCATGCCCGCGGGGGTCAAACGATACAATGTTATAACCGGTCTGCCCCAGTTTGTAAAGCAAATCGCCATAGCACAAACCGTAAATGGCAGTGCCGGGAATAAACACAATAGTAGGGGCATTCGCATCATGCTCGTACACATCTACATGCAGTTTCAGCGTGTCAGAAATTACCGTATCGCTTTTAAAATATTCATGTACTCGCGGAAAGCCTACGGTTTCGGCTATATAATCGAAATACTCGTGCAGGGTGTTGAAGGTTTTGTCTTTGCTTATATACATGGGTTCACAGTTTACATAGTTGCTCAAAAAGCGGGGACAATATTAGTTCTTTGTTTCGGGAAATTGCTCCAATGTGCCCTTAGCTATTAAATACTGTCCGCTGATATATAAAATCATAATAAAGATACTAGCCACACCAAACGGATGAAGAAATTTATTGATGGCAATGATAGAATCGGAAAACATAAACAGCAGAGCACCGCCAAAAACCAGGGCAAAACTTCTGTCATTTACCCGGCCATACCGGTTGATGGTAAACACCACCATGGTAGAAATAGCAGCCGTATACACCAGCACAGGAATAAGAAACGCCTGTGTTTTTTCGTTACCGGTAATTCCCGGCACTATCAGCGAAAGCAGCGCCAGCATGTAAATAGCTAAAGGCACAATCACCCATAATTTTTTAGGAAGGAGCGCTTTGTTTTTCTTATTGCTTACATCGGCAAACGCTACAGCATATAGAATATGTGTAATCAGAAAGCCAACTAAGCCTACTAAAAAGAAATTTTCATTCTTAAACACAAACATTAAAGCCACATCGCCAACCCACGAAAAGAAAAAGGCAACCCTAATTAGCTGATGAACTTTATTCCACTTACCACCAACTGCCTGCATATAAAAAGCAATCAGCACAATCATCAATAAGGGTTTTGAAATAAAGCGAACCGTATTGTTGCCTGTTATTTCGGCAAGCACTTCAATGGCGGCAATGATAAAGTAGAGATACTCCAGAGGTTTAAACATGGCTTAATTTTAAATGAAAATAGAATTTCGAAAACAAAAAATCCAAATTCCTCCTGCCAAATAATCTGCCATCGGACAATACGTTCTGACATTGTTGCCTATGGCAATTTTTTTAAAATGATGATGAAAAATTTCTCTGGATATGATGATAGTCATTGAAACCTGCGCCTGTATTGGGTTTTATTTGTATCCAATTAGCACAGGGTATCAAAAAACCGAAATATTATTACAAAGAAATTTCCGGTTGGCATAAAATCTGACTAAAGCGTAAACATTATTAACCAAACTTAAAACCATTATCATGGCAACAAACAACTTACAAGAAAACCTGAAGAAATATTTCTA
>CAIYOV010000418.1 GCA_903927935.1 uncultured Bacteroidota bacterium
AACACAAATACTGGTAATGCAGTTTTTGCACCTGACGAAAGTTCTATAGTGTTTACAAAGTGTGCTCCTTCTCTTGAAAACAGAATGAAGTGTAATCTTTACCGGTCAGCAAAGAACGGTGCTGAATGGAAAGAAGCAGAAGAATTGAAAGGTTTGAATTTTGCTGAAGGAACTACTACTGAGCCTGCTTTTGGTTTAGATAAAGATGGGGCACAAATTCTCTATTTTGTAAGTGATCGTAAAGGCAGTAAGGGCGGTCTGGATATTTACTATGCTAAAGTTAATGCTGATGGAACATTTGGCGCTGTTACAAATGCAGGTTCCGAAGTAAACAGTGTAGGTGATGATATTACTCCTTTCTACGATAAGAAAAACAAGTTACTTTATTTCTCTTCAGATGGACATCCGTCAATCGGGGGATTAGATATATTCAAAATTGCAGGAACACCGGGTAATTGGACGAGTTCAGCGGTTAATGCAGGAGTTCCAATCAATTCACAGGCGGATGATTTGTACCTTGCATTGGATGAGAAAGGAGCTAGAGGATTTGAAGTATCGAACCGTATCGGTACAACCTCGCCACGCGGTGCAACTTGCTGTGATGATATCTGGACAGTGATTGTTCAACGCGATATTTTCCTGAAAGGAATCTATGTAAAACGTGGCGACCCTACCAATACACCTATTGTTGGAGTAGATGCTTCTATGTATAAAGTAGCAGGAAATAATTTTGAATTTGTTGGTAATGCTATCACCACTGCCGACCCATTTATATTCCCAGTTAAGAGAAGTACTTCTTACAAAATTAACGGAAACAAAGAAGGTTACTGGCCATCAATTGATAATTTGACCATTAATGAAGATGAAGAGCGCGATACTATTTCGCAAATCTTTTATCTCGATCCTATTATCAAAATTCATATTAAGATACCCAACGTTTATTTTGCTTTCGATAAATCGAACGTAATTGACTTCTATAAAAAACAAATTGACTCGGTAGTTCAGGTTTTAAATGCACATCCGGGTTATACGGTGGAAGTACAGGGTCATACGGATAGTAAAGGAACAGATGAATACAACGAAAAACTTTCTTTACGCAGAGCTAACGAAGTGAAGACATTCCTCATTAAAAAGAAAGCAATTGCGGATAATAGAATTGTGGTGAAAACTTTTGGAGAGAAAATGCCTGCTGTTCCAAATGAATTGCCAAATGGGGAGGATGATCCAGAAGGCAGAGCAAGAAACAGAAGAGTGGAGTTTAAACTGATACCTGATAAGCCAGAAGATGCTCCGGAATTTGAAAGCTATGGAGAAGTAGTTAAAGAAGTGAAGACCGGCCCCGGATTTTCTTACAAGAAGAAAAAGTAAATATCTCTGATAAATACAAAAGAAAAGCCCCGAAATTTCGGGGCTTTTCTTTTGTATTTATCCCTTACTTTAAATATCAATACGTATACTTCGGTTGCCAATCATTATCCCTTTTAGGAAATAAATCAAACAGATGCCATGGAGAACAATAAAAATCTCCGGGACCGAAATGGTCATAAGAGGCACGGTAAATTTTTCCATCTTTTCTGATGAGTGCAGATACGCCTGGCCAATACGAATTGGGCTTGGGTTCAAATCCTAAATCTTTTATAAATGTTGCTCCATCTGCAGAAAGCATTTTGAATTTCCATCCACGGCTTTCAGCAAATTCTTTTTGCACTTCGGGTGAATCGGGAGATGTCACAACAAATGGCATGCGGTCATTAAGTGGATGAGCAAATCCATTGAATCCATCTGCCCATAGAGTACAATACTTACATTTTTTGCCCATATTGTGAATTACCATCAGTTCATCACGCTCATCAAATAAAGAGGAGAGGAGCACTTCGTTTCCATTCCAGTCTTTTAATCCATAGTCTTTAACCGGTTCTAATTCTAACTTGCTTCGCAGTTCAAGAATTTTATTTCTGTTTTGTTCAATCTGTTTTTGAAGTGCCGCAATTTGTTCATAGGTAGATTCGTTCATGCCTGATAATTTTATAACCAAAATAACGTTTAAGTTCTACATGAAAAATTTGCTATTGTTCACTTTAGCACTGTTTAGTTCAGGAGGAGAGAAGTATCTCAGTTATATTCCTCTCTATCAAAAAGAATCTTACTTCAAACAAAAAGTATATGTCGAGCACAACTGGAAAAGTTTTTCGGAATTAAAGGAAGCGAAGCAAATTGTTGACCCCAACAATTATGATTTGCATTTAGTGAATGCAGCTTTATTCTTTGCTACCAATAAAGTAAGAGAAGATAAACGTTTGAAGCCGCTGAAATTTTCATATCAACTCAGAGATGCGGCTCTTGTTCATTCTCAGCAGATGATTGAAAAGAAATTCTTTGATCATTTCAATAATAAAACACGCCAGTTGCATTCACCGGAAGACAGAATGAAATTATTCGGAGCGGAAGCAGATGCAATGGGAGAGAACATAGATTTCTATAATATAGATATGCCAAGCAAAACAACTTACCTCCAACTGGCCGATAAAATTGTAGATGAATGGATGCACTCCGCGCCTCATCGAAAAACGATGTTGAGTAAAGTTTATTCTCACCTGGGTTGCGGAGCAATGTTTGAGGAAAGCGATAAGAACGGTGTGCGATATATCAAAGCAACGCAGGATTATTCTTTAGAAAAATAAAAAAGCCGCATCGTTTTATGAATGCGGCTTTCCATTTAAGCGATATATTTAGAAATAGCCAATTACCGCATTACCGGTAGCTGTTCCATTGTTGTAATTCCATTCTATTTTATAACCATAAGCACCGCAACCACTGCTTACGACATTGCCTTGCTGGTCAACACTACAAGTAGCGGTTACAGAAAAGTTGTCGGTTGTACTAGTGTATTTGCCTTGAGTGGGTCTCCACCAACCGCAGGTGGTTCCTGATTTCCATGGGGTAATCATTTCGGTCGTAAAGTTGGTTCCAAAGCGGGTAACACCCCACGAGTCGATTGTTTTTCCTGCCATAGTCGTGTCGCCATTTACAGTTGCTGTAATAGTTGAATAGCCGGTAACTGCCCAGGTAGAAAGGCGCGCAAAATTCCAAACCGAAGTTTGACCGTTTTCGAAGGTAACGGTAATGCCATCAGTTCTTTCCTTTATATGTGTTGTCAGGTTTCCTGAAAGAGCGTAGCCAAACCAATCGAAACCATCAATGTTTGTCAGGTATTTTACTCCGTTGAAAGTTACAAAATGGTTGTTCAGATTTACAAAGGTTACTTTGTAGTTAGTATGTGTTACCTTTAATACAGCACCGGCATCGCTCCATTTGTTTCCGTGAATCAACTCCACCTTTACATCACCGCCTCTTATTCTTGCCGGATTGCCACAAGCCGTTGTTCCGTCAAAATGAATGGTAATAGTTTTGGGGTTTGCATTTTGCAATGAACTGTCGATGGTTGCGCCACAAATATTTATGGTTCCCAATGTTTCATCAGTTTTTCCAAATCCCGATACACCGTTCAATACAGTATTGATATCGGTATTTACATTATCCGATTCTGATTTTGTGTTCGACACATCTTCGTTGTGTTGCTTTGCGTTGGGGTCGGCAATAGTGTTATTAGTGGCTTTGGTACAACCCGTAAGTATAAGAACTGCTAGACAGAGAGCAGCAAATGTGATTTTGTAGGTTTTCATAAAAATGAATTTTTGAAGGGGTTAAGAAATTTTGGTTTCTGTTTTATAACGTGGAGTTCTGTATTTTTAGTATGCGCAAATTTTGTGAAAAATATTTAAAGCATGGGTGTGTCAATGAAAATGCGAACATTACCCTGCTCATCTTTACTTTTATTTTTCATACGCTCAAACATTTCAGGGCGGTCGTAGATGGCGAAGTAAACGAAAGGGTCGTAGATTAAACTTTTCTTGACTTCAAAATGCGGGTCTCCTTCATGGGCATTCAGCACGGTTACCAGGTTGCCATGTTCTTTTCTGAAACGGAATGCCCCACCCTTTGCTAATTTACGTGCACTTTTTTCATCACCCACCATTAAGGTGATGTAAAGAATGCGGTCAATGATCTGAAGATTGTCAAGCATTTTGAAAAAGCCTTTCGGATTTTGAAGTTTCAGATGTAGATAGTCCGCCCAGTTAATAAAGAAACCCGCGGCTGCTATGTTTCCGTTGGCATCGGGCAACATATAAATTTTACTGCTCGGAGAAGAACTTAGGATGCGATTAACCATATTGAAGAAGTTCTCTTCGCTGTGCAGCTGATGGAAAACATAATTCTCTCTGGAGGCTACTATCTTTTCGTAATATTCTTTCAATCGTTTTTCATCTCTCGAAATATCAATCAATTTTTTAGAAGCGCTGCGGCTATCGAAAAGTAAATTGATGTGTGTGTTATTCTGCATCGGAAATAATTCATGAAATTTTCCTGTGCGTTCACTATTCATTTTCAAAGCATCTAATATGCCCTGGTTCTCGCGCCCCATGTTGGCGTATGCAAAATGGATATCATTTACTATAGTCAAATCAAGCAAAACACTAAAGAGGGTCGTGAAGATTCTTTTTCTGCGGTAAATAGCTTCTCCTTCTACAGTGGCTTCGCTCAAACGCAGAATGTTGTAATAGTAGCCTTGGTTAATCTTGCCATCAGCATCTTTATAATCAATAATGTTGGCGTGTATGTAGCCAATCATGTTATAATCCTGAAGCCCCTGTTCGTTTATTTTGCCGAGCGGGTGAAGTACCACGACTACTATAGCATCATCGAAAAAGTGTGAAACCGAATCAGGGAATTTGTGGAAGTAGCTCATGAGGGTCAGTTTGCCTTCGCCTTTTTCGTTCACATGTTTTTCGGGCACACTTACCACTTCTTTACATTCACTGTAAAAATAAGATGCATCATCGCGCAGCTTAAAGTTTTTAAGCACCGAACTGATGTCCTCCATCATCTTAATCGGGAAGGCAAGCATCACCAAATCCTGCTCAAACTTGTCATCACATTCTAAGGGTCGTTGCGTATAGATAATTTCATCGGTAACTGAATCTTTACCTGTAATATTGTAATAATGTCTTTGCTTACTCATTGCTGATATTTAATGTTTAATAGTTGAGGTCTTATTAGTATAAAACAGGTGCTTCTTGATGAAGTAAATCTAATTGGTTTCCAACCTTCACAAATTTCTCGATAATAAAATCAAGATGCGAATCTTCGTGGCTTGCCATATAACTGGTGCGCAGCATTTGCATGCCCGGGGGAGTCGCAGGCGAGATAAAGGCATTTACAAAAACACCTTCATCGTAAAGCATCTTCCATATAGTGAAGGTCTTTTCATCATCACCTATAATTACCGGAACAATGGCTGCTTCACCATCTATTACATGGTAACCCGCTTCGCGCAAACCTTTGCGAACACGGTCGGCATTTCTGCGAACTCGGTTTGCCAGTTCGGGTTGTTCAATAAGAATGTCTAATGCTGCGCTGGCAGCTGCTACACTGGCAGGAGTAGGAGAAGCCGAAAAAATAAGAGCCGGTGACTTATGCTTCAGATAGTTTATTACCCGCTCATCCCCTACAACAAATCCACCGATAGAAGCTAGTGTTTTGCTAAAAGTGCAAACAATCAGGTCAATGTCGTTTTCTGCCCCAAAGTGATGAACCGTTCCTTTTCCGTTAGGACCCAACACACCAAAACCGTGAGCATCGTCTACCAGGGTTTGGGCGTTGTATTTTTTCGCCAGTTCAACAATGCCATTCATATCTACCACCAAACCATGGGCACTGAAAACCCCATCTGTTACAATCAGCTTGTTGGCTTCAGCAGGTATTTTTTGGAGGCGGTTCTCCAGGTCTCTCATATCGTTGTGCTTGTAGCGGACTACATGTGCACCTATTGCAGCGCTCATCAGATTACCTGCCACAATACTGGCGTGGTTGTCTTTATCGCTCAATATATAATCGCCTTTGCTTATGAGCGGAAAGATAACCCCCTGCCCTGCCTGATAACCCGTGCTAAAAAGCAAAGCGGCCTCTTTGCCCATAAATTTGGCAAGTTTGTGCTCCAGTTCAATATGCAAATCGATAGTTCCGGTTAGGAAACGGGATCCTGAGCAACTACTGCCGTATTTGTCGAGAGCCGCAATGGCGGCTTCTTTTACTTTGGGGTGCGAGGTAAGCCCAAGATAATTATTGCTGCCTGCCATTACCACCTTACGGCCCTCCATCCGCACCACGGGGCCTTCGCTTTCCTGAATGGGGCGGAAGTATGGATAGATGCCTTTGTCTTTAGTGTCATCGGCATCACTATAATTAATACACTTGTCGAATAAAGCCATAGCGGGTTTATTTCGTGAACAATAAGAACCCGTTTTACTTTCCGCGGTTCTCGGCAAAGATGAAATAATTTGAGAAAAATTCGCTAATCCTTATTTTGATGTGGAAAACTGTTAAAAGTTAAATTGAGAAATCACATAAATTCCTTTATTTAGTTACCATGAAACTGATAGCCCGATTCTTTTACTGGCTAACCGGATGGAAAACGGAAGGCGAGATGCCTAAGGTGAACAAGTTTGTGGCTATTATGGCCCCACACACCAGTGCATGGGACCTGGTTTATGGCATGTTTGCCAAATATATCTTCGGAATGGATTTTTCATTTTTCGGCAAAAAGGAAATATTTAAATTCCCCTTTGGTTTATTTTTTCGCGCGCTTGGCGGCATTCCGGTTGACCGTTCGGCTAACAATAATCTGGTAGAGCAGGCGGTAAAGACCTTTAATGAGCGCGAACATTTTTATCTGGCGCTTTCGCCAGAAGGTACCCGGCAGTATGTAGAGAAATGGAGAACCGGGTTCTATTACATAGCTCTACAGGCCAAGGTGCCTATTTTGCTTGGGTATATAGATTTTGAAAGAAAAGTAACCGGACTTGGCCCTTTATTTTACCCTACAGGAGATATAGATAAAGATATTGAAGAGATTAAAAATTTTTATCGTCCTATTAAAGGCAGACATCCTGAAAAGGGGGTGATTTGAAAAGAGGATAATTCAGGAAATAAGCTCCATGAGGGGCTTTTTGTGTTTAAATGATATTTTTTTGAATAAAAAACGGTAGATATATACTGCCAAATACTGAAAGTGTATTGCCGAAGACCGATAGAACACTTTTGTCCTACGACAATTCACTTTTGAAAGCTGGTAATGGACTATCGATAGTCGATGAAACTCTTTTGGCCTTCAAAAATGTTCTTTCGCTGGCTGGTATAGCACTTTTGCCTACAGCAATGCACATATGAATTTCGGCAAAACACTTTTGTCTTCAGGCAATGCACTTTTGAGGGCTGGCAAAACACTTTTGTCGATTAAAAATGCATTATCGGAAGCCGGAAATGCACTTTTATGACCATTAAGCACTTTTGTCTTTCAACAGTACATTTTTTAAGGCCGGTAAAATACTTTCGACCTTCAACAGTGTACTTTTGCCTTTCGGCAATGCACTTTTCACTGTTTTCAAAACTTACAAAAATTTCAAACATTCCTGTCAAAAAAATGGTGAGCTGCCATATGAAGGTGTGACTTACGTTATGCGTGAGCGGAGGTTGATGTATTTGGTATTTGTCGTCCATGCACCTCTACATTTGCACAAAGGGCACGTTTATAACTAAAAGGCAAAAACTTCGTAAACTATCTTCTAATTGTACCACATTTAACTCATGAACTACATCCAACGCCTAACCTCCACACTTGACCATGATGCAGAGACCGTTTCTGTACTCGGTCATTTACCGGTAAACAAACTCGACAACAAACTCTCTTTAATTAAAAAGCAGATACTAACTGCTAAGAAGTATGAGCAGCACGATGCCATTGAGCTGTTGAAAATTTGGGAAGACCAGGTGCTGAATGCTAAAGAATTGAAGAAGGAGTTAAGTCTGGCGGACAATAATTTGCTGGATGTAAATATGGAACTTGCAGAATTAGCTGCTTTTGAAATGATTGATAAGCGTCAGGATATTCTGAAAAATAAATTGCTGAAAGAAGAATTTTCTATCAACAGACGGAAGTAGCCTCCTATTAACTTATAAAATGAAATAGCCCCGCACTTGCGGGGCTTTCTTTTTTTAAAACATTGTCAGGTAACAACCATAAAATTCACGAAATCATTTAGGTTTGTGCCCTCCAAAAAACAGCGGTGAAAAAAATTGTATTTGTTGCCTATTGCCTTATGTGCATGGTGCGTTTTTTGCAGGCACAAGCCCCTGTAAAGCACACTATCAGTGGTTATATTAAAGATGCTTCGAACGGAGAGAGCCTGCTTGCCGCATCGGTTTATGTAGCCGAATTGAATAAAGGTACCAACACCAACGAATACGGGTTCTATTCTATCACCCTTCCGGCAGATACATACTCCCTGAAAATTACATACGTGGGTCTGGCAACACTAACCAAAATAATTGTGCTGAATAAAGACATACGTCTGAATTTAGAAATGGGAGTTACCGCCACCGACATTGAGGAAGTGGTCATCACCGGTGAAAAAAAAGGCAACAACTTTGAAAGCACCGACATGGGCAAGCAGGAGTTGAAAGTGGAAGTTTCGAAAGCATTGCCCGCACTGTTTGGTGAAGTAGATATTTTGAAAACCATTCAACTGCTTCCGGGAATTATGGCTGCCGGTGAAGGTAACTCCGGCTTTTATGTGCGCGGTGGCGGACCGGACCAGAATCTTGTTTTACTCGATGATGCAGTGGTTTATAATACCGGACACCTGTTTGGGTTCTTCTCGGTTTTTAATTCAGATGCCGTAAAAGGAATGACTGTAATTAAAGGAGGCATGCCTGCCGATTATGGCGGAAGAATTTCATCGGTAGTAGATGTGCAGATGAAAGAAGGAAACATGAAAAAGTGGAGTGTAGCCGGAGGCCTCGGATTAATTTCATCGCGCTTAACGATAGAAGGACCGATTAAAAAAAACAGATGCTCCTTTATTGTTTCGGCCCGCAGAACTTACATTGATTTAATTCTTAAACCTATTCTGCCCAAAATCGGCAACGGAGAATTTGCAGGAAACTCGTATTACTTCTACGATATCAACGCTAAAATTAATTACCGCATCAGTGACCGAGACCGGTTGTATCTGAGCGGCTACTTCGGCAGAGATGTATTTAATTTTCAGGCACCGGGTGGTGTGTTTAAACTGGCGTTCCCCTGGGGAAATTCAACTGCAACGCTACGGTGGAACCACCTGTTTAGCGATAAGTTATTTCTGAACACCATGTTTATTTACAACGATTTCGGATTTAAAGCCAACACCAGTTTTCAGGATTTAAAATTCAATCTCAATTCCAAAGTGCGCGAGGCCACCGCCAAAATGGATTTCGATTATTCACCTATTCTCGGCCACCAGATGAAATTTGGCTGGCAATATAACTTTCATGTATTTACACCTTACACTGCCAGCGGAAGTGCCGGTTCGGTTGATTTTAAAACCACCAATCAGGCCAATAAACTGGCACACGAAACCGCCATCTATTTCTTAGATGATTTCGAAGCAACCCCCTGGTTAAAAATGAATATTGGTCTGCGCGCTTCGCTTTTTACCTTTATGGGGCCGTTTTCAAAGACTGTTTTCAACGAGGGCAGGGCCATTGATACGCTTAACTTTAAGACCGGTTCAAATATTAAAACCTATTGGGGCTTAGAGCCGCGCCTGTCCATGCGCTTTAAGGTCGATAAATTATCGAGTATTAAAGTCGGGTTAACCATGAACAAACAATATGTTCACCTCGTTTCATCATCAACCACTACATTGCCTATCGACCTTTGGGTGCCAAGCACCGCAGTCGTAAAGCCACAGATTGGTGTACAGGCGGCTGTGGGGTATTTCCGCAATTTTAAAGATGACATGATTGAAACTTCGATAGAGGTTTACTATAAACATCTCTGGAACCAGATTGAGTATGGCGAAAGTGCTGTTGGAAATATTACAGCTGATGTAGAAGATCAATTCGTTTACGGCAAAGGGTACAGTTACGGGGCAGAATTTTTTATAAAGAAGGCAAAGGGAAAGTGGACCGGCTGGATAGGTTACACGCTGGCTTGGACATGGCGGCAGTTCCCCGATATAAATGGCGGCAAACCTTTTCTTGCCCGCTACGACCGCAGGCACGATTTGAGTATTGTGCAGATGTATGAAATAAACAAGCATTGGAAAATTTCAGCTACCTGGGTTTATGCAACCGGTCAGCGGACTACACTTCCCGTTTCGTTTTTCCTGAACGAAGGTCAGGTGCACTACGTATATGGTGCACGAAACTGGTTTCTGATGCCTGCTTATCACCGTTTAGATTTAGGTTTTGTTTACACCATTATTCCAAAACGCAAACGCAAGATTGACTTTACTTCTGATATCAGTGTTTCTATATACAATGCCTACAACCGCATGAATCCGTTCTTCATTTTTATCGATTCGCATGGCGACCCCGGAGGCGGAAAAGGAACTACAAGCGGGACCGATACCAAATCAATTTCTTTCAATGCAAAGCAGGCATCGCTCTTTCCGATTCTGCCCAGCGTAACATGGAATTTTAAATTTTAGAAAATGAGAAATTCCCGAATTATCAGATTTCCGAATTGGCTGTTTCTGTTGCCTGTTATATGCGGTCTGCTAACTGTTCCCTCATGCACCAAAGTAATTGATGTAAACATTCCCGATTCGGCAGAACAGGTGGTTGTAGAAGGGACTATTGAAAACAATGTACCACCGGTAGTAATTCTTACCAAGAGCCAGAAATTTTTCGGCACTATCGATTTGAATAACCTCGGAAACTATTTCATTCACGGGGCAAACATTAACGTAACAGGAAGCGATGGAACACAAACTCAGCTCATCGAACTTTGCCTGCAAGGCTTAAACCTTCCTGCCGACCAGCAACAGGTTTTATTGAATGCGCTCGGGTTTTCTACCGTTGATTCTGCAAACATTCCAAACGTTTGTGTTTACACTATTCCCGATATTGCCAGCTACTTTTTAAACGGCACAGCAAGTTTTGTAGGCAAAGAAAGAACTTCGTATGTTCTCGATATTAAGGCACCCGCCTTTCATGGCAGCGATTCTATTCATGTTACTTCTACAACTTATATTCCTACTGCAGTTGGTATGGATTCACTCAGTATCCGTGAGGCCAGCAACCCAATCTATCGCGATTCAATGGTTTCGCTTTATGCCAATGTAACAGTGCCCGATACTTTCGGAAATTTCCTCCGTTTTAAAACCAAGCGCAATAATGAGCCATTCTATAATCCCGCAAGCGGTTCGGTTTGGGACGATAAACTTTGGGTGGGACTGCAGGTTGCCTTACCCATCGAGCGAGGACAAGACCCCAACGCCAAAATTGATTTCAATACCGATTTTATGTACTGGAAGGGTGATACCGTAACTATTAAGTGGAGCAACATTGATGCAAAAACCTACGACTTCTTCTTTACCCTCGAAAATGACGGGGGCGACAGTCCGTTTTCGCAACCGGTGCGTATAAAAACCAACATTAATAATGGCCTAGGTATTTGGGCGGGCTATGCCACCAAATATTACACCATTGCTATTCCTGAGTAATGTTCATTATTCTTCTCCGTCCAATTCCACCACAATATTATTTTCGTCCTCGCTAAAAATATATGTATGAGTAATGTGGTAGAAAAATTTCACTGTTTAATTATTGGTTCAGGTCCTGCGGGTTATACCGCTGCTATTTATGCGGCACGTGCCGGCTTAAAACCCGTAATGTATACGGGCTTGCTGCAAGGTGGGCAATTGGTTAACACCACCGATGTAGAAAATTATCCTGGCTATCCCAAAGGAATTCTCGGACCTGAGATGATGGAAGATTTTAAAAATCAGGCAGAGCGTTTCGGAACTGACATTCGTTTTGGCATGGCAACCAAAGTCGATTTTTCAGTTTCCCCTAAAAAGGTTTGGATTGATGGAGAGAAATTAGTAGAAGCTGATGCCGTAATCCTCGCCACCGGTGCCGAAGCTAAATGGCTCGGCATTCCAAGCGAGAAACGATTGAATGGTTCAGGCGTAAGTGCCTGTGCAGTGTGTGATGGATTTTTCTACCGTAATCAGGAAGTAGCCATTGTAGGTGCCGGTGATACAGCTTGCGAAGAAGCTATTTACCTTTCTAAGCTCTGCACCAAAGTGCACATGATTGTTCGCAGAGACGAAATGCGCGCATCTAAAATTATGCAGCAGCGTGTAATCGACACTAAAAATATTACCGTTTACTGGAACAGCGAAACCGATGAAGTGCTTGGTGAAAATACGGTTGAAGCGGTGCGCATTAAAAACAAGAAAACAGGTGAGAAAATCGAAATTCCGGTTACGGGATTTTTTGTGGCCATTGGTCACCAGCCCAATTCTGAGGTGTTCAAAGATTTTATTACTACCGATAATGAAGGCTATGTTACCACCGTTCCCGGTTCTGCAAAAACAAATGTGGAAGGCGTTTTTGCCTGTGGCGATTTACAGGATAAAACCTACCGTCAGGCAGTGACAGCTGCCGGTACCGGTTGCATGGCTGCACTCGAAACAGAGCGTTGGCTGAGCGAGAAAGGAATCCATTAATTAACAGATTGGTTCTGATTATTGTCAGTACATCAATCATTTGCTCAACAAAATTTTTCGTATAGGTTTGCCATCCGTTCAAACGGATATTGCTAATTAAAAAAAATTTATGCCAGATAAGAATATTCCTATTGATTTGAAAAAGCTTAGTTTTTCCGACAGTGTTTCTTACTATTTTGACAAAGCCGCTCCATTTACGGGTGCACCGCAGGGCTTACTCGACCAGATAAAAACCTGCAACAGTATTTATAAAATGAATTTTCCGGTTAAGTATGGTAACGAGGTGCGCGTTATTGAAGCGTATCGCGTGCAGCATTCCCATCACCGTATGCCTACAAAAGGCGGCATTCGTTATTCCATGCAGGTTGATCAGGATGAGGTGATGGCACTTGCTGCATTAATGACTTATAAATGCGCGCTGGTGGATGTTCCTTTTGGGGGTGCAAAAGGTGGAATTAAAATATCTCCCCGTCAAACATCTCCCGAAATTCTTGAGAACATTACCAGACGATATACGACTGAATTAGTAAAGAAGAATTTCATCGGCCCCGGCATTGATGTTCCTGCTCCTGATTACGGAACCGGTGAACGTGAAATGGCCTGGATTCTTGATACCTATGTAACACTTAATCCCGGTGAGATAAACGGCTATGGTTGTGTTACGGGTAAACCAATTTCGCAAAACGGAATTCATGGAAGAACGGAAGCAACAGGTCGCGGTGTTGTTTATGCTTTGAATGAAATTTGTTCATTCAAAGATGATATGAAAGATATCGGTCTTGAAACAGGTTTGGAAGGCAAGCGCGTAATTGTGCAGGGCCTGGGAAATGTGGGTTATCACACAGCAAGAATTATTGCCAAGTATGGCGCTAAAGTAATTGCCATTGCAGAAGCTGACGGTGCTGTTTATGATGAAAATGGAATTGATATTGACGATTTATATAAGTATCGTCAGGAGAAAAAATCAGTTAAGGGCTATGGTAAAGGTAAAGTAATTGCAGATTCAGCTTCGGCTCTTGAACTAGAATGCGACATTTTAATTCCTGCTGCGCTTGAAAGACAAATTACTGAAAAGAACGCTCCTCGCATCAAAGCAAAAATTATTGCCGAAGCTGCCAACGGCCCAGTAACCCCAGCAGCAGAAAAAATATTACTGAAGAAAGGAGTGATGATTATCCCCGATATTTTTATTAACGCAGGCGGGGTAACGGTTTCTTACTTCGAGTGGTTGAAAAACCTTTCGCATGTTCGCTTTGGTCGTATGCAAAAGCGTTGGGAAGAAAAGCATCAAACCGGTTTTATTAAATTAGTAGAGGAACTAACGGGTAAAACTGTTCCTAAGGCGCGCATTGAAAGTCTGATTCACGGTGCTGATGAAATTGATCTAGTGAACAGCGGATTGGAAGATACCATGATTGAGGCTTACCGCGATATCCGCGAATTTAAAAAGCGAAGAAAATCTGAAATTGATTTACGCACTGCTGCATTTGCTGTGTCCATCAACAAAATCAAGAACAGCTACTACGCAATGGGAATATTTCCATAAATCCGAGCATCTGATACAAAAACAAAACTGCCAATACATGTATTGGCAGTTTTGTTTTTATGACTCACCAATTGCTGTTTACCACTCGTCATTTTCTCTTATCATTGCACACAAATTTTTAAAACCAATGATGGAAAGAAGTATCTATAGCGAAGAGCACAAAATGTTCGCTCAAAGCGTGCGCGATTTTGTTGCCAAAGAAGTAACTCCCAATAACGCCAAATGGGAAAAAGCACAAATGGTGAGCCGCGAAAGCTGGCTGAAATTTGGTGAGGCGGGATATCTCTGTATGCAGGTTGATGAACAATATGGCGGGCTGGGTATAAAAGATTTCCGTTACAACGCCATCATAACGGAAGAACTGGCGCGCACCGGAGCGGCAGGTCCTGCGGTCGGATACCCTTTACACTCCGATATTGTAACCCCCTATATCGATCACTACGGTAATGAAGCTACCAAGAAAAAATATTTACCTAAACTAATTACCGGTGAATGGATTGCTGCCATTGCTATGACAGAACCCGGTGCCGGCAGCGATTTGCAAAATATCCGTACCTCGGCTGTTGACAAAGGCGACTACTATTTAGTAAACGGTTCTAAAACCTTTATCACCAATGGCTATTTAAGCGATGTGTGTGTGGTGGCTGTAAAAACCGACCCCGCTAAAGGTGCCAAGGGAACTTCGCTTTTAGTAATGGATTCGAGCATGAAAGGATTTACAAAAGGAAAACCATTCGAAAAAATTGGTTTACATGCACAGGATACCTGCGAACTATTTTTTGAAAACGTAGAAGTGCCAAAGGATAATCTTCTGGGCAAAGAAGGCGAAGGATTCAAATACATGATGACCGAACTTTCGCAGGAGCGATTGGTCGTATCACTTACTGCCATTGCCGCAGCCGAAGGGGTGTTGGCAACAACAGTTCAATATACTAAGGACAGAACTGCTTTCGGTAAACCAATTGCTGAGTTGCAGAACACAAGATTTAAGCTGGCAGAAGTAGCTACAGAAATAACCATTGGCCGCGCATTTGCCGACCGGTGTACCGAATTACATTGCGAAAAGAAATTGGATCAGGCAACTGCTTCAATGGCTAAATACTGGTTAACCGATTTGCAGGGTAAAGTAGCTGATGAATGTCTGCAATTACATGGCGGCTACGGTTACATTTGGGAATATCATGTAGCCCGTGCCTGGGCTGATGCACGAGTGCAACGAATTTATGCCGGCACCAATGAAATTATGAAAGAGTTGATTGCAAGAAATGTTTTGAAGTAACTCTTGTTACTTACCGCTCATCAATCGTTCAATAATAAAAGTAAACTCACTCAGCATAATCGCTGTGGCTCCCCAGATAATGTGTTCGTTATAGATGTACGCGGGAACCTGAACGATGTGTTCATTAAAAAGTTTTATTTCTGTTTTATAGTTGATGTTGTTGCGGTCAAGAAAAAAGTCAAGAGGTATCTCCACTACTTTTTCTACTTCGTTTTCGTGTGGCTGAAAAGAAGAAATACTTTCTGCAAAACCTACTGTCGGGAAAACAAGAAAATTGCTGGGTGGAATGTAGAGTTCACTCAAGCTTCCGATTACTTCAATTCTGTTTTTTGCAATTCCGATTTCTTCTTCAGTTTCACGTAACGCTGTCTCTACAATATCTGGATCTGCTTCATCTTTTTTGCCACCGGGAAAACTCATCTGCCCGCTATGAACACCTTCATATTTTTTTCGCTGTGTAAATACAACATTCAATAAGTTATTGCGCTCATAAAGCAAAACCATCACTCCGCTTACCTTAGGATTCAGTTTCGCAATTTCTTCTTTCGACAAATTAGGACGGTAAGGCGGTGCCATCCGGTACTGAGCTTCTTCACCGGGTAAGGGTTGGCTCAATTCTTTGCGAAGTTTTTCGATGATGTCTTTTTCAAATTTCACAGCTGCAAGTTTAATTTTTCAAATCGTAATAACAGATTACAATTTTAGAAGCGAACAATTATCTTTGACGTCCTTTAAATAAGGACACAAAATTTTACTACACATGCTATCGCGATTTACTGCTACAGGCGTAACTGCTGACGACAAAGAAGTTGTACTTGCTTACCAACTTAAAGAAGAAGAATTCAAAGTTGATTTGTTCATTGTTCCGAAGAAATCATTGAAAGGTGAAACGATGGAACAACTGCAAAAAAATTGGGTGGAGGGCGAAGCCTTCGAATTTCCAAAAGGAACAAAAGAAGTTGTTCCGAATCTGAATGCTGAATCAATCTTGCCGGAAGATATTAGATCAGATGAAGCAGGGAAAATCCGTATCAAGCAGAATGAGTGGGCTTACACATTACTTACCGCAAAGTTGTGGGAGAGTTATTTGAATGAATTGGAA
>CAIYOV010000419.1 GCA_903927935.1 uncultured Bacteroidota bacterium
AGGTTGACTGAAATCTGGTTCATTAACAACCTGGGCAGTTTCGGTTTGCATTTGTTGTGCTGGCACTTCTGCCTGACCTTCGCGTTTGCCAAGCATATGTAGCGTGTCTGCATTAATTTCTGTAGTGTAGTGCTTAACTCCATCCTTTTCATAGGAATTGGTCCGGAGCCGCCCTTCGATATATAGTTGGCTTCCTTTTTTTACATACTTTTCAACTACTTCGGCCAGACCTCTCCAGGCTACAATGTTGTGCCATTCGGTGTTGCTTACTTTTTCACCTGTTTTCGCCGTATAATTCTCTGTTGTAGCTAGAGAAAACCGGGCAACTGCAACTCCTTTGTCGAGATGTCTGATTTCAGGATCACGACCTACGTTACCTACCAAAATTACTTTGTTTACTGACATATCTGTAAAGTTTTAAATGTTAGATTAAAATAAATTTACAACAAATGATGCAAATTATTTTACTTGCTCATTAAAAAAAATGTGAAATGAACTAAATATAAGATGAACAAGGGGTTTGCTTAAGTGAATAATATACTTCCCCTATTTTCATGGATATATGTTTCCAATAATTTTGGTACAGCAAAGTTAAAAATATCTTCCTGATTCACCCGAATAAATTCATCCGGTATAAGAATTTCACTGAATACACGAATCCGGATAAACCGGTAATGAATCCGTTGATGGCTCAGGATATGAATTTTCCAATTGCTGATATTTTCAATAATGTCTTGTTCTTCATGAACGATTTTTCTGAATTCATCATGTTTCAGGAGTTCCCCGATTTCAACTTTTGTACTTGTTTCGATTGGCGGGAATTCAAATAAATTCTTCCAAATGTCATCTTCTGTGCGTTTTCGTAGCCATGTGCAATTTTTGCCGACAAGCACAAGGTAGTTAAAAAACCGTTCACGCTGTTTCGTTTTATTCTTTTTCACCGGCAATTCATTGATCTTACTGAATGAAAAGGCAAAACACCTTTCTTGAATCGGACATTCAGCACAGTTTGGATTCTTTGGAGTGCATTGCAGCGCACCGAATTCCATCAAGGCCTGATTATGCATGCCCGGATCGGTGCCTTTAATCAGTTCTGTTGCAAGCTCTTTAAATATTTTCTTGCCAGCGGCAGTATCAGTTTGTTCTGAAATGCCAAAATAGCGCGCAAGTACCCTGAAAACATTTCCATCAAGAACAGGATGCTCTAAATTGAATGACATCGAGGCAATTGCTGCTGCAGTGTAATCGCCAATTCCTTTTAAGGAAAGAATGGTATTGAAATCTTCCGGAAATTTTCCATTTAGCGAATTTTGGATAAATTTTGCGGTGGAATGAAGGTTCCGTGCACGTGAATAATACCCCAAACCTTGCCAAAGTTTCAAAACCTGGTCTTCGGAGGCACCTGCAAGATCGGAAATCTCAGGAAATTCATCCAGAAATTTATTGTAATAGGTTAATCCCTGATCGATACGTGTTTGCTGAAGGATAATTTCTGAAAGCCATATGGAATATGGATCTCGGTTATTTCTCCAGGGTAAATCGCGCTTATATAATGAATACCAAATGTGTATTTGAGAGTTGAAAAAATCCATAATTTACCTAACTACTTTAAAATCTTAATTATTTGCAAAAATAATCGAATATATATGTGCCTACTTTTTAAATAATTTTTATTTTTGCACACCAATTGTGTCAGTATTATAAGTTATTGAAATTTAAATATTTTTAGAGATGACAAAAGCAGATATCGTAAACGAAGTAAGTAAGAACACTGGAATTGAGAAAGTGACAGTACAAAAAGCAGTAGAAGCTTTTATGGAAACAGTAAAAGACTCCTTAACTGAAGGTAGAAATGTATACCTTCGCGGATTCGGAAGTTTTATCGTGAAAAAAAGAGCTGAAAAAACTGCTCGTAATATTTCAAGAAATACCACGATCATTATTCCTGAACATTTTATTCCTTCTTTCAAGCCAGCGAAAACTTTCGTAGCTCAAGTTAAAGACCAAGTTAAATAAATTATTATGCCAAGCGGAAAAAAGAGAAAAAGACATAAGATGGCTACGCACAAGCGTAAGAAAAGACTGAGAAAAAACAGACATAAAAAGAAAAAATAGTCTTTGCTTTATCAAGCAATAGCTTATAAAGATCCTATTATGATTAAACCTAAAGTGCTGATGTGCTTTAGGTTTAATCTGTTTTTAAGTCCTGTAGTTTAAAATTGTTAAAATTGAAAATGTAGTGAGTAGCGATTTAATTGTAGACGTCTCTCCTTCGGAAGTGG
>CAIYOV010000420.1 GCA_903927935.1 uncultured Bacteroidota bacterium
AATGATATTTCTGTATCAGGCAGAATAGAAGAGTTAAGCACCAGACGTAATTTACCCTGTTGTAAACCATAACTGGCTCTGTCGCGCACACCGGTTTCTGGTCCTGCATAAGCAATAAGTTCATATCCCCATGCGCTTTGATAGTAGTAAGCAGACTGCTTGGCATTACCTACATAAAACTCTACATGGTCAGTGCCGTTGAGAGGAAGAAAGTCTTCGGTAATATTTGTTTTAGTTTTTTCGATTGTTTCAGTTTCCATGATTTATGTTTTTGCTTATTCAATATCTGTTTTTTAATGAGCTTTCTTTGGAGTAGAACTATCCAGCCAGCTTAAGTAGTAGCTGCCATCTTCAATTTTCGCAGCATCTTCTGTTAACCAAAGTGGTTTAAAGGTATCAACCATTACAGCAAGTTCCCCTGTTGCTTCCTTACCAATACTTTTTTCAACAGTTCCGGGATGTGGCCCGTGAGGAATACCTATCGGGTGAAGCGTAATCATACCACGTTCCACATGCTTGCGGCTCATAAAATCGCCATCTACATAATAAAGCACTTCATCGCTGTCAACATTACTGTGGTGATATGGTGCCGGAATTGCCTGTGGATGATAATCGTATTTGCGAGGTACAAAAGAACAAATTACAAAATTGTGTGCTTCAAAGTTCTGATGCACCGGTGGCGGCTGATGCACGCGTCCGGTTATCGGTTCAAAATCGTGAATAGAAAAGATATATGGATAATGATTGCCATCCCAGCCAATAGCATCGAAAGGATGTGATGCATAATGATAAGGATAAAGCAAACCTTGCTTCTTGATATAAACCAGGAAATCTCCTTTGCGGTCAACTGTAGTTAAGTTTTGAGGAGCGCGGATATCGCGTTCACAGAACGGAGAGTGTTCGAGTAACTGTCCGAAGTTGTTCATATATCTTTTTGGATATTGAATAGGAGAGAAGGACTCAACAATGAAAAGACGGTTGTTCTTGGTTGCAAACTCCATCTGGTAAATAGTACCTCTTGGAATTACAATATAATCCCCATAACCAAATTTCAGTTCTCCGAAAATGGATTTCATTATACCGGTTCCCTCATGAACAAATAATACCTCGTCTGCATCGCTGTTTTTGTAGAAATAACCTTTCGTAGATTTTTGAGGCGCTGCCAATACTACATGACAATCATTGTTTATAAGAACAGGAACTCTTGATTTAAGAAAATCCTCCACAGGTTTAACTTCAAAGCCTTTATAGCAACGATGCTGCATGTTTTTTGACTGAGCAATTTTCGGACTTACATCTATCGGCTCATCAATCTTCTTTACAAGCGTTGGTGGATGACAATGGTAGATGATAGAGTATTGGCTATTGAAGCCTTCTGTAGAAACCAACTCCTCGCTATATAACCCGCCTTTGGGTTTCTTGAATTGCGTATGGCGCTTATGAGGAATCTTTCCGCGTTTTTGATAATGGGGCATAGATTTTTTTTAAATTAAATACACTTCAAAACTATTCAGATTTATATGATAGGCAAAATCATTTTATCTAATAGAAACGGGCAATGAAAATTAATTCATCGCCCGTTTATTATTTCTAAAAAGCTGTTCTTAGTTGCTAGAAGGCGGGTCAAGTAAAACCTTGCGGCTCAATTTGAATTTTCCGGTTTTATTATCAATACCAAGTAACTTCACTTTAATCACTTCGTTCTCTTTCAGCACACCTTCTAAACTGTCAAGACGTTTGTGTGAAACTTCAGATATGTGCAGCAATCCCTGTTTGCCGGGCATAAACTCAACAAATGCACCGTAAGGCATAATTGATTTCACAGTAGCTTCGTATACGTCACCAATTTCAGGCACCGCTACAATTCCCTTTATCTTACGCATAGCTGCATCAATACCTTCTTTGTTTGGCGAGAAGATTTCGATTTTGCCCTGGTTACCCACTTCTTCGATCTGAATAGTAGTTCCGGTTTCGCGCTGCATTTCCTGAATTACTTTTCCTCCAGGTCCTATAATCGCTCCGATGTATTCCTTCTCAATCATGATCATCTCAACGCGCGGTGCATGAGGTTTGTAATCTGCACGTGGTGCTGAAAGCGTTTTGTTCATTTCACCAAGAATATGCAAACGTCCTCTCTTTGCCTGATCAAGAGCTTCTGTCAACAATTGACGAGAAAGACCTTTAATCTTGATATCCATCTGGCATGCTGTGATACCTTGTTCAGTTCCACAAACTTTAAAATCCATATCGCCTAAATGGTCTTCATCTCCGAGGATATCTGACAAGATTACATACTTACCTGTTGTCTCGTTCGAAATTAAACCCATGGCAATTCCGGAAACCGCCTTGCGGATTTGAACACCGGTATCCATCAATGCAAGAATACCTGCACAAACTGTTGCCATTGATGACGAACCGTTTGATTCCAGAATATCAGAAACTATACGAATAGTATATGGAGTTTCTTTCGGCATTACTTTTTCTATTGCGCGCCATGCAAGGTTACCGTGACCAACTTCGCGTCTACCTACACCACGTGGTGCGCGAGCTTCTCCAACTGAGAACGGAGGGAAATTATAGTGCAACAGGAATTTCTTGTCGTAGTTGAAAATAGCTCCGTCAATTAATTGAGCATCTAATTTTGTTCCGAGAGTAACAGTAGTTAGTGATTGAGTTTCTCCACGTGTAAACAAAGCAGAACCATGGGGACCTGGCAAGTAACCCACTTCGCTCCAGATTGGGCGAACCTGATCCATCTTGCGTCCGTCTAGGCGTTTGTTTTGTGCCAACATTACATCGCGCACGGCATTATATTCCACTCCACCCCAATAAAGACCAAGCAAGAATGCATTTTCCTTCTTCTCTTCGTCAGTAAGCGTAGCCAGAAATTCTTCCTTAATTGCTTTGAAAGCAGCACCACGAAGTTTCTTGTCGTTTGTTTCAGAAGCAGCAACAACTGTGCATTTGTCATAACAGAAAGCGTTAAGTTTAGCACGAAGTTCTTCGTTGTGTTTTTCGTGCACATAAGTCCTCTTTACGGTGTTTCCGGTTTCAACCTGCAATTCGTTTAATACTGCAACTTGTGTTTTGATAGCATCATGAGCAAACATGATAGCCTCCACCATGTCAGTTTCACTTACTTCATTCATTTCACCTTCTACCATTACAATCGATTGTTCAGAAGCTGCAACTATCAAATCAATATCAGCAGTTTCAACAGCCGATTTTGATGGATTGATAACCAACTTGCCATCAATTTTCGCAACGCGAACTTCAGATATAGGACCGTTGAAAGGTATATCAGAAACAGCCAATGCTGCAGAGGCTGCTAAGCAAGCTAAAGCATCAGGTAATTCATTTAAATCTCCGGATACAAGTGTTACCTGCACCACTACGTTTGCATGGTAATCTTCAGGAAATAAAGGACGAAGTGCGCGGTCAATTAATCGCGATATGAGGATTTCATCATCGCTTGCTCTTGCTTCACGCTTGAAAAAGCTTCCTGGTATTCTTCCTACCGAAGCCATGTTCTCGCGGTATTCAACAGTTAAAGGCATAAAGTCAACGCCTTCTTTGGCGTCTTTATCAGCACATACTGTTGCCAGCAACATCGTGTTGCCGTATTTCACCATGGCAGAACCATCAGCCTGTTTAGCAAGCTTACCGGTTTCTATTTCTACTATTCTGCCTCCTCCGAGGTCTATTGTTTTTTTAATAATGTTCATAATGATTGATTTTAAAATTTAGAGTTAAAATATTACGAACGAATACAAAACAGTTTCCTGTATTCATTTAGTATTTCGTAATGCTGATTTTGTATTTCTACTTTGGAGGGTTGAAGGCAATTTGCCTTGTTTAGTTTATCGTCAGGGTCCATCCCAAAACCTACCCGGACGTTTTCATCTTTAAAAATGCAAAGGGATGGCCTTGAGCCATCCCTTCACGGTTGTATTATTTTCTGATACCTAATTTTTCAATCAACTTACGGTAACCGGTAAGATCAGTTTTCATTAAGTAGTTCAGCAATCTTCTGCGCTGACCTACCATGCGAACTAACGAACGTGTATTGCTGTGATCTTGTTTGTTGGTTCCAAGATGCTCACTAACGTGGTTAATTCGCTCAGTGAACAAAGCGATTTGTGCTTCTGTAGAACCCGTGTTCTTTTCAGAGCCACCATATTCTTTAAACAACTTCTTTTTTACTTCTGCTGTAACTTGCATTTTCTATGTCTTTTTAATTTGAGCGCGCAAAGATAACAGCAGATTTCTAAAATCCAAACGCTCTTTTTTATGTTGGCTATATAAGTTAATCCACCTGTTTGTGTGGAATAAAAAATGGTATGGATTGAGATTTCCCATATATAAAACTTGCTTTAAGAAAATAATTAATTTACTTTCGATCAACTAACTAAAATTATTGTTATGGCTAAGAAAAGCAAAACTGTTACACACAAACAAACTGTTTACCTTAACAAAAGCACTGGACGCTTCGCTTCTGCAAAATACGCAAAGCAGTATCCCGGTAAAGTTCTTCGGAAATCTATTACCATTACTAAAAAGGCTTAATTCCTGATAAAGGAAATTCGTTTTATTCTTCTGCCGGAATTTTGGAGGAGATTGCACGGAGTGGCTAAACTTGGTAGTAATAAAAAAGCACGAACAATCTGTTCGTGCTTTTTTTATTTTATCTGATTAGCGTAATTGTTCCTTTCTTAAATACATCTTCTCCGTTCTGGCGTTTTCCGGTAAGTATGTATGAATAAACGCCAAGGGGACTTGATTTACCATTGAACTCACCGTTCCAACCATATACTTGGTTGTTTGATTCAAATACTTTTTGCCCCCAGCGGTTATAAATCTGCATGTTGTAATCTGCCAGCAATTCGCTTCTTGGGTGAGGACGGAAAACATTGTTAACTCCATCAGGACTAAAAGCAGATGGAATCCAGATTTGCAAAGTAGTGTCGGATGAAACAGGCTCATCTTTAAACCATGCTATAACAGTATCGGGATATTGCACAGTTATGAAAACAATCGGTGTGTTGTTATTAGGAACGGGTGTGTGATAAATGAAGTCGTACCGATCGAAAACATAGTTGTAGGTTTGGTTGGTCGTGGTAATCACATTTCCGCTGGCATCAAAATCAAGGTTTGTACCTAGTGCAAATTTTGATTTCCACGGATAACCGGAAGGTGTAACTCCTCCAACAATTACTTTACCTGCAAAATGATTTGGCGCAACATCCACTACAATATCGAACGAATCAGTTGGAATTAAACTAAACTGAGCTGTGAGTGTATCATCTTGTATGATAGTAAAATTTGCACTTGTTGATGTGCTGTTCGGATTTAATGTGTGATGTAATAATGTCCAGTTGGTGAAAGAGTAAGTTGCATTTGCAGTTGAGGAAACATTTATTAGTGTTCCGCCTGTAAATTGTAAAGTGGTTGGATAGAATGCCGGAGTTGTTCCATTCACATTCACATTCCCGCTACCTGTTGGGTTCACCATAACCGTTAAATTAAAAGTGTCAACTACCGGAATAAATGTGAAGTTGGCAATCAGCGTATCATCAGCGGTAATATTAAAGCTGGCGTTTGCTGAAGAGTTATTGGGAGAGAGCAAGTGATGAAGAATAGTCCAATTGGCAAAAGTGTAACCTGCGTTTTGAGTTGCTATAATATTAATTGGTGTTCCGTCAACAAATTGCATGACTGCGGGATAAGCACCGGGTGTAGTTCCGTTCACACTTATATTTCCCCCACCGGTTGGATTTATCAATACAGTCAAATTAAATGTATCGGGATTTGGAATTAAATTGAAGTTGGCAACTAATGTATCATTCTGTGTAATCGTGAAACTTGCGGTGGCTGAAGTATTATTTGGATTGAGCGAGTGATGAAGAATTGTCCAGTTGACAAATGTGTAGCCACCATTTTGTGTGGCAATAATATTAAGCGGAGTTCCATCTACAAATTGCATGACTGTGGGGTAAGCACCGGGCGTAGTTCCGTTCACACTTACATTTCCTCCACCTGCAGGATTTACCAGCACCGTTAAGTTAAAGGTGTCGGGAATAAGGGTGAAATTAGCGATGAGTGTATCGTTGGCAGTAATAGTAAAGTTTGCGTTTGCTGAAGAGTTATTAGGATTTAGTGAATGATGCAGAATGGTATAATTGGTAAATGCATAACCGGTGTTGGCAGTGGCAATAACGTTTATGAGCGTTCCATCAAGAAATTGTAATACTGCGGGGTAAGTGCCAGGCGTAGTCCCGTTCACACTTACGTTTCCTCCACCGGTTGGGTTTACCAATACTGTTAAGCTAAGCGTATCAGGATTCACTGTGTAATTTGCAATCAATGTATCATCCTGTGTAATCGTAAAATTTACGTTTGCCGATGTGTTGTTCGGATTTAAAGTATGATGCAACAATAACCAGTTGGCGAAAGTGTAACCGGTGTTCGCAGTTTCAGAAATGGTTAATGTAGTGTTGATGGGAAAGCGCATCACTGTTGGATACAGAGCTGGTGTGGTTCCGTTAACCGTAATATTTCCTGCCCCCACGGGATTTACATACACGGTTAAGTCAACCGAATCGGAAGGGATAAAAACTGCCACCACGGAATCGGGAGTAGCTCCCATATCGAAATACATACTATCAACAGTTGTGGATGGGAGAGGAGTATGACTGACAGTTTCCCAATGCGAAAAAATATAACCGGTATCGGCATTAGCTTTAAAGCTGATGTTTACGCCACCAAAATAACTTGAGGGGTAAACATAATTTGCCGGTGTAACAGTATTGCCGATGGTAACCGTTCCTGCATTTGGCGGATACACATCAACCGCTAAATGAAACGGACCGGTAACCGAATAACAGCTGTCGAATGCATTGTTATACACAGCGCAACGACCTGAAATCTGATTGCGCAAATACAACACATTGGTTTGCCATTGGCTGTAACTGCCTCCCCACTTAGTGCAATGCCGCGGCATTTCGGGTTGAATGCGAGCAATCATACTATCCAGGTGATTGAGCATATTGGTGCAGTTGAATGCACCGTTCAACAAATCTGACATCCGGTTTACATACAAGGCTTTGAAATCATTGTTGGTCATCAGCTTGTTGAAAATAACTAGATGTCCTTCGTCAGGACCTATGCTCGGGTCAGCAAACTGTCCGCCACCGGCATTATTAATATCACATGGGTTGGCCGTGTTGCTGGTGTTTCCCCAACCGGTGTAATCCTGACCCAGGTTGAAGGTGTTATCGGTATCCCACAACCAGTATTTCCATTTTACATTGTTGGGTTGCTTGCGTCCGCGCCACCAGGCGGTATTCCAGTTCAGCCAGTCGCTGTTAACGGTATAAAGACCAAACGCGGTGGCATCAATCAAACTGATTACATCTAACCGGTCGGATACATGGGTGTAATTAGCAGGAACAGCCATGTTGTTTGCCACTACATAATTATAAAGATTGTTCCAGGCAGTATCGCTGCCCTGTTGAATCTGCAAACCTCCCCAATAGCGCAAATCATCTACATATTCTTCCTGCTGGTCGTAGTAGTAATCAAAATAATCGGCATCTACTTTTTCGCGGTATTCATAAACGCCCCAATACTGTCCGTTTACAAACACAAGGCAGTGGTCCATTCTTCGCACATCTAAATCCATGTTGAATTTTTCCACCAATGTTTGGTTGAACGCATCGCGGATATGGGCACAGCGTGAAGGCGGATTGGAGCCTCCGTCAGGAAAATTATCGGAGGCTGCGGCTTTAAAAATTAACCACTTAAATTTTTTACGGGGCGAGGTGTAAAACATTTTTTTGTGAATAAGGTCACCGGTGCCGTATTCGTCTTCTACATCAAAATCAAATCCTTTCTGACTGTAAGCCCATGAATCGTTTCCATGAGGACTGAACTCTCCGCCAATTTCAAACACCTGCTGATTGCCCGAAGAAAAAAACTCAAGATTGCCAAACTCCGCATTTAAACTTCCGTTGCCTAATTGCGCATCTAACTGATTCGCGGTTATCGAAACTACCGGCAGGGTATGCGTTTCGTTAATGAAATACGTATTGGTTTCGGTAAAGCTTGGCGCATTGGCGTTGGTGTTATCAAACGCACGTGCCCGGATTACCTTGGTTGAAGCTACCGAAATGGGTGTGGAATAAACCGCAGAAGCAGCGGTTGGTTGCGAACCATTGGTGGTGTAGCGGATAGTGGTATTTGCCTGCGGGCACGAAAGCGAAACAGACTGAGTGCCGGTATAAAAACCGGCAGACAGATTGAAACTTACTTTGGGAACATAAGCCGGATAAGCTGTTTGTGTGTTGTTGGAAGCATTGGGTGTTGGCTTTACGAATATGCCCCAGGTAGCTGCCCCGTTGGTGATTCTTCCGCGGCTGTCATTGCTATCGCAGGGGAAAACGGTGAGTGAATCTATGATGGTAAGCGATGCATTCGACAGAATAATATTTTCGGAAGTATCGCTTTGGGTCAGTTTAAAGTTGGTGTGGTATTGCCCGCTGACGGTTCCGTTTTTGCCGGAGCAGAAAAATATTTTGTAGCTGTTGTTGGCAATGCTGACACCGTTAGGAACCTGCCATTTGTTGAGCACAGTGGGGTTATCGCTCAGATACCAGCCGCTTATGTTTACCGCTGCACCCGAGCCGTTGTAAAGTTCCACCCAATCGTAATACTTGCCGTTGGCGGCTGCGTAGTTACTTTTGTTAGATGCTGAAAATTCGTTGACCACAATTTGCGCCTGACTGAAATTCGAGAGTATAAAAATGAAGAGGAGCGAAGCGTAAATTCTTTGCATAGTATTTTTAACTCTTGAGCGTTTACGAAAATAAACGGATTACTTAAAGGAGATAATGATTTTGCTCAAAGGGTTGGAGACTAAAAGATACTAAAAAAAGCGGTTCAAGATTTTCCGCTCCTCCTTAAACTTCAAATCAAACTCTTTTTCCAGCTTCTCTATCTTCTCCAGGTTTTTGCGCACAAATTTTTGGTG
>CAIYOV010000421.1 GCA_903927935.1 uncultured Bacteroidota bacterium
AACCCCACGCCAAATGTTTCGACCAAAGCCAATAGTAGGCCTCATCGTGCAGCAATCCGGTAAAGCAAGATTGAATGATGTTGACGATTACAAGAAAGAATAGAAAAAGAAAAATGGTTTTGTTTCTCTGCATCAGAATTTTAAGGCGAATGATGAAGGTAGAAATGTTTAATAAACAGTTTTGTTTTGCTTTTTTCAAACTATGAACAACAAAACAATTTTAGTTGGATCTGTCGTTTCTGTTTTGCTGGCAGCTCTTATTTCTTTTGTAGCGTTCGAAGGCATATTCAATATTCCTTTAAACGTTTTAATAATAACTCGTTGGCTGGCTATTGCTTCGCTAATCTATTACGGCTTTCTTAAACGGTCGCTCACCACGACTATTCTTATCAGCATGGTGATAGGAGTAGAAATAGGAATTGACTTTCCGGAGTTCTCGCAAAACCTGAAGGTGCTGTCACAATTATTTCTGCGCCTAATAAAATGCATTATCGCACCACTTCTTTTCGGCACATTAGTCTACGGCATTGCAGGGCACAGTAACATTAAGCAAGTAGGTAGAATGGGCTGGAAAAGCATTTTATATTTCGAAGTGGTGACTACCCTCGCCCTTTTCATTGGTGTAGCAGCTATCAATTTTTCAAAAGCCGGTGTCGGAATTGTGTTGCCGCATGTGGAACATACGGATGCTTTACCTACCAACAAACAAACCTTAACGGACATTATCCTTCACATCTTTCCTGAAAATATTGCGAAGAGTATTTATGACGGAGCGGTTCTGGAGATTGTTGTTTTCAGTATCCTCTTCGGCATCGGACTGGCGATGGTGGATGAAAAACATAAACGTCCTATGATAAATTTTGTAGAGAGTTTGAGCGAAGTGATGTTTAAGTTCACTTCTATTATCATGTATTTTGCACCTGTAGCAGTTTGTGCAGCTATTGCCTATACAGTCGGGCACATGGGTTTAGGTGTGATGATAAATCTCTTCAAGCTACTGCTCACGCTTTATGCGGCATTGATATTTTTTCTTTTATGTGTATTGCTGCCGATAGCATTAGTGGTAAAAGTTCCGTTGAAAAAATTCATTCAGGCAATTATTGAACCAGTATCAATTGCATTTGCCACCACCAGTTCCGAATCTGCTTTGCCAAAGGCGATGAAATCAATGGAACAAATCGGGGTGTCAAGAAAAATTGTTTCGTTTGTTATGCCGATGGGTTATTCCTTTAATCTTGATGGTACTACATTATATCTGGCACTAGCCTCCATTTTTGTTGCACAGGCAGCAGGGATTGACCTTCCGCTTTCCACTCAGTTACTCATGGTATTTACCCTCATGCTTACCAGTAAAGGAGTGGCTGGTGTGCCACGGGCTTCACTTGTTATTTTGCTCGGAACCCTTTCCTCCTTCAATCTTCCGGTAGAACCGGTGTTCATCATTCTCGGCATTGATGAGTTAATGGATATGGCGAGAACATCAGTAAACGTAATCGGCAATTGCCTGGCTACAGTAGTTATTGCAAAATGGGAAGGAGAGTTTGAGGAGAATATGAATATTTCATAAACCTGTTAAGTCTTTTGCTTTTTCTTACGTGCAGCAGGAAATAAAACGTTATTGAGAATTAAACGATAGCCTGGTGAGTTAGGATGTAAATCTAAATTGGTTGGAGGATCTCCTACTAAATGCTGGTAATCCTCAGGGTCGTGTCCGCCATACCAACTCCACAAACCCTTTCCGTATTCACCATGTATGTAGCGTGCTTCACCAGCAGATTTGTTCTGCCCCATCACCAAAACACTGCTTTTAATTAAACTTTTACGGAAGGCAGTTGTTTGTCCGAGGAAGCCTTTAATAGTTCTCGTGTGGTCCTGACATAACATCGTAGGCACAGGGTCCCACTTGGCACTGAAATCAAATAACGTAAAATAATCCAAATCCTTTATAACAGTTCGCCCGAAGTTGGCATCAATATCACTGTATTCATATTCATAAGGATTGGTGCGCAAATGAAAATTTTCAAAAGCAAAACATTTATCAAAGGCTAATTTTGATTGCGCATCAGGATCCTGTCCGTCACCATCAAACATTACATCACAAATGTCGGTTCCTTCGGCCGCTAAAGCAATATCATAACTATCTGTAGCACTGCACATAGCAAACATAAATCCTCCCCCAAAAACAAAATCGCGGATTGTTTTTGCCACTGCTAATTTCATCTGTGAAACCTTTTGGAAGCCTCTTCTTTTAGCAGTTGCTTCCTGTAATGCAACATCTTCCTGATACCATTGTGCACCTCCATAACTGGCAAAAAACTTTCCGTACTGCCCTGTAAAATCTTCGTGATGTAAATGAAGCCAGTCGTATAACATCAACTTCCCATCCAAAACTTCATCATCATAAACCACATCGTAAGGGATCTCCGCATATTTCAGCACCAGTGTTACGGCATCATCCCATGGTAATTTATTTTTGGGAGAATACACTGCTACCTTGGGCGCTTTATCCAACTTCATGACATCCATGTTTGTTTCGGGATTGGCAATTTCTGTAAGTATCGCATTGTATTGCCCGCCTGCTATTATCTCGAAACTCACCCCACGAACTTTGCACTCGCTTTCAATTGCCGGTGCATATGGAATAGCAAAGCTACCACCACGGTAATTCAGCAACCAGTCAACTGTTACATTTTGTTTAAGCACCCAAAAGGCAATACCGTAAGCTTTTAAATGATTGGATTGCCCCTCATCCATGGGTATAATTAACTGGGAAGCGAAAGATGTAAACGACAGAAGAACAAAAAGAATAGCAGATGACAATTTCTTCATAATGAATTTTGCAACGGTAAAGTTGATGCAAATAATTTGATTTTCTATTTTGAGGAAAGTTTTTAGAAGTTTTAGAATAGCACCATCTTCCTTTTTTGAATTAAGTTTGTCAACCTTTACCACATATTTTACACCTTTATTGTAATGTGCAATACATCTGCTTATAAAAAGAAATTTCTTTCACTCCTTGTGTTTGCTGGTACTTGCATTATAGTCTTTTCACAAACCAATATCAGTGGAGTTATTAATAAATATGCAGCAGTTACCGTTATTGATTTTTGCAACAACAATGTAACAGTAAATTCCACTACTGGATTTTTTGTTGGACAACGTGTGATGATCATTCAAATGAAAGGGGCTGAAATTGATGCAACGAACACGGCAGCATTCGGCAATATCAACGACTATAGAGCTTGTGGCAATTACGAAATAGACGAGATTAAAACTATTACTGGTAACGTTATTGAATTCAAGTATGCACTTATCCGCGATTATCAAGCCAATGGCAGTGTACAATTAGTATCCCTCGAAGAATATACCGATGCAATAGTTAACGCTCCGCTTACTGCACAGGCATGGGATGGAAGCACCGGTGGTATCCTTCTTTTAAAAACAAATACACTCACACTCAACGATTCCGTAACTGTAAAAGGAAAAGGTTTTCGCGGAGCACTTTACGAAAATGATAATGCAGCTCAGGCATGCTACAACGGCACCGGTGGTGCTACCGATTATTACTGTGGCACTGTTAACTGTGGGGCACCTAAAGGCGAAGGAATAGGAACTTCTGGCTTTGGTTACGGCAGGGGGAAAAATGGAAATGGTGGTGGGGGTGGTGATGACCACAACACCGGTGGCGGTGGTGGTGGCAATTACGGTGCCGGTGGAATTGGTGGAAGACGTTCTAATGAAACTCCTTCTCAATGTCATGGTCCTGCACCAGGTGTGGGCGGTGCGGGACTCACGTATTCTACCGGTAATAACAAAATATTTATGGGCGGTGGTGGAGGTGCAGGTGACGGTAACAATAACCAAGGAACCCATGGAGCCAATGGCGGGGGTATTGTAATTATTATGTGTAACAACTTAACCGGTAACAACAAAAGAATAAATGCCAACGGAAATCCCGTGGACTCGGTGGTTGTATTTAATTGCTGTTATGCTCAAAGCGATGGAGCTGGAGGTGGTGGAGGAGCAGGCACAGTGCTTTTGTATGCAGATAATTATACGGGTAACATAAGGGTAGATGCTGTTGGCGGCACCGGTGGGTATTTAGACAATGGAGGCAGCACAGGCACTAATGCTTTTTGTATGGGGCCCGGTGGTGGTGGTGGTGGCGGTGTGCTATGGGTAAAAGGTAGTAGCGTGCCAGTAAACATTCTACTTGTTGATACAGGCGGCATTAACGGTAACAATAAATACGGCTTAGGCCCGGCAGGTTGCCCATACGGAACTACCAATGGAGCGCAACCGGGTAACGATGGAGGCAGCATTACCGATTTGAATATTCCGTTAGATAGTATACCGTTTGTAAAATTAACAGCGAACGCTTGTTGCGACACTACTGTTTGCGCAGGAGCAACGGTTTTAATGAATGTTACCGACACAGCAACCCTTCCTCCAGCTGTTTTATGGAGTACCGGCTCATCATCTCAAACTATTTCACTGGATGTTTTATCTACTACCCCTTTTTTGGTCACGGCTACCGATGTACTTCACAGTTGTACAGTAACACAAACTGTTACAGCCACAGTTTTAAACACACTACCGGATGTTACCATCTGTTGCGATACCACAGTTTGCATTGGAGCCTATGCATCTTTTAATGTTGCAATTTCTTCTGGTGGTCAATTTACATATGAATGGAGCAATGGGGCAAACACAGCGGCTACTACACAACAAATCTTAGGTTCTCAAGCTATTTATGTTACTGTTACTGATGAAAGCGGTTGTTCGGTAGAGCAATCGGTTATTGCTTTTGCGAGCAACAATCCACCTCCGTTGAGTGTTTGCTGTGATACAATAGTATGTATAGGCAATGAAGTAACAATGACAGCCACTTCATCTTCACAGGTGAGTTATAGCTGGAGCAGTGGTCAAACTACTTCGGGCATTTCACAAATGGTTAATTCACCGGCTACATTTATTGTAACTATTACTGATGCCAATGGGTGTGTTGCCGTTCAATCCGTCAATGCATTTATTTCAAGCACACAAACTTCTGTTACTGCAATACCCGACACTGCTATTTTTCCAGGACAAACCGTTCAATTAATAGCTACAGGTGATTCCGCTTATACCTATGCATGGTCCCCAGCCGCTGGATTAAATAACGCAAGCGTTTATAATCCGCAGGCATCACCTGATGCTACAACTACATATTGTGTAACCGTTTCAAACGAATTAAACTGCACCTCCACCGCCTGCCATGCTATCGAAGTTATTCAGCCCAACATAATTATTAAAGTGCCAGATGCTTTTGCACCAAACGCGAGCGATGTCAAGAATCATTCGTTCACCATCTTCCCGCTTGGCGATGCGGAAATTTTAGAAATACGTATTTACAACCGCTGGGGCGAAGTTGTTTTTTATTCAAAAGGAAAT
>CAIYOV010000422.1 GCA_903927935.1 uncultured Bacteroidota bacterium
ATCGCGTCATTTTATTGATGCAAATGGCTTTTTTGATGGCAGAACGGAAGTTGTATTGAATAATTTAAACCAAATTCAATTGCGCAAAGATTTGTTTAAGGATGATGCACTGATTTTTAAAGATTTGAAATCACACAAAATCTCTATCAAAAACAAAAATAACCCGCATAGCCTTTCAGTTGATTTCAGCGGATTTAATTACTTGGGTTTATGGGCAAAAGAGAACGCTTCTTACGTTTGTATTGAGCCATGGCTTGGCTGTGCAGATACTAGCAACTCGCCAAAAGAGTTTTCTCAAAAAGAAGATATTATTATGCTTGAACCGGACGAAGAATTTAACCCATCCTTTACAATTCAAATAAATGGATAACTTCTTCAAACATTTGTTTGAATTTAGAAAACTCCGTTTTACATTCGTTACCTCAAAAAATATCAGCACAATGAGTTCGTCACATTCAACCTTTCTGCAACCGGATATTAATTTGGGCGAAAGCACCTTACAGGTTCACCGGCTGATTCTGCACAACGATAACCACAATACATTTGAGTGGGTAATTGAAACGCTGATAGAAATTTGCAAACACTCTTCCGAGCAGGCGGAACAGTGCTCATACATTATTCACAGCAAAGGGAAATATGCCGTTAAACATGATTCATTCAAAGTTCTCAAACCTATGAAAGACGCTATCACCGAGAGAGGAATAAAAGCCACTATTGAGTAAGTGGTAAGTTCGAAATCTAAAATCTAAAATTCTCTCATGGGACAATACTTTAACGAAGAGCACGAAATGTTCCGTCAAACAGTACGCGATTTTGTGCAAAAGGAAGTAGCTCCCTTTATCAATAAGTGGGAAGAAGAAGAAAAAATTCCGCGCGAAATATTTTTGCGCATGGGCGAACTGGGTTTGCTTGGTATTAATTTTCCTGAAGAATACGGTGGAACCAATAACGATTTCTGGCACACCGTTGTTTACCTTGAAGAATTAACAAACAATACCTGTGCAGGTTATGCCGGAGCTGTGAGTGTTCACCAATACATGGCTACCAATCATATTCTTTCAGCGGGCAGTGATGAACTCAAAGAAAAATATCTGCGTCCCTCTATTGAAGGCAAATGGGTGGGCAGCATTGCCATCAGCGAACCGGGTGCGGGTAGTGATGTGGCTGCTTTGCGATGCACAGCTAAACGCGAAGGCGATTATTACATTATTAATGGAAGCAAAACCTTTATTACAAACGGTGTTTACGGAAACTTTGTAACCGTTGCCTGCAAAACCGATCCGGCAGCAGGATTAGCCGGTGTTAGTTTAATTGTAGTTGACCAGGGAACACCGGGTTTTACTACCAACAAGTTAAAGAAGATGGGTTGGAAAAGTTCCGATACCGGTGAATTGTTTTTTGACAATGTAAAAGTACCGGTTTCTAATTTAGTGGGTAAAGAAGGACAGGGGTTTTTCTACATCATGGAAAGCTTTCAGTTGGAAAGATTAGTCGCTGCAATTATGGGCGTAGCTGGTTGCGAACGCGGAATTGATTACACCCTTAAATATATGCACGAGCGAAGTGTGTTCGGAAAACCGATTGAGAAATATCAGGTACTTCGTCACAAAATGGCTGATATAATTACTGAGGTAGAGATAACGAAACGCTTTGTTTATTACTGCTGCGACTTATTTTCACGTGGTATTTTTGCGGTAAAAGAATGCAGCATGGCAAAAATGAAAGCCACCGAACTTGGCAAACGTGTAGCCGATGAATGTTTGCAGATGTTTGGCGGTTACGGTTATATGAGTGAGTATCCGATTGAGCGCGGTTACCGCGATGCCAGAGTTGGCACCATTGTAGGTGGAACCACCGAAATTATGAAAGAGATAATTTCGAAAATGGCAATTGACGGAGTAAATTATGAGAGTGCTTATAAGAACATGAAGGCGCAATCAACTGATAACGGACAACAAATCAACAAAAAGGAAACAGTGCCTAAGGCGCCAACTAAAAACGAAAAACAAGAAACAACGAACAATAAAAACATTTCTTCAACAATAAAACAATCAACAAACATGACAGCAAGAGAAATTATTTACACCCTGCCTGAACGCTTTAAAAGTGAAAAAGTAGACGACCATGCCTTACACGTATTCCACATGAAACTTGATGGAGAAACAGGAGGCGAATTTACAGTAGATGTAAAAGACAAAAATGTAATCGTTCAGGATGGTTTGCTTGGAACACCTACCTGTGTAATTACAGCGAAAGCAACCGATTACGAAGACCTTGAGTTAGGCCGTGGCAACCCGCAAATGATGTTTATGATGGGTAAAATAAAAGTTACGAATCTGGGCGAGGTAATGAAGTTTATTACCTATTTCAGCAGAATTAATCCTGCTTAAACAATTATATTTAATAGCCTGTTTTACAAAAGCAACTTCAACGGGGTTGCTTTTTTTGTTTGCAAAGCCTGATGAGGGAAAGCACTTAGTGAAGAATGAGCGATACATCCACTGCTCAACATGTTCGGTATGGGCTGTGGAACAGCTGAAATTTGAACAGGGAAAGTTTGCATTCGGATAGGGAAATTTGAATTATCGTTGATCGACAGGTTCCGCAGTGTATGCCGAACTTTAGATAAAAGGTGATATGCAATCTGCCTGATTACTTTCAAAACAAGAATAACCTAATGAGTCTGGTTGATGTACTGTTTAGGCGATTTCATATAGGGAATTTGAAATTCCCTATATGAAAAAAATCAAATGCTCTATATGAAATCCAAAATCCCTTATATGAAAACCAAAATTCCATATATGAAATTTTAGATTCCTTATATTAAAAATCAAATCTCCTTTAAGAAATCCTAAATTTCTTAAAAGAAAAACACCTTTACTTGCCTACAAAAATCCCCTTACTGCCCCGAAAGCAACTTTTTGGCTAAAAATTGATTGTAAGGTAAGTCCACTTGTAAGAAGAAGCTTTGGAGTTTTATCCTTGACTGTAAAGAGCAGAAGATTAGATTCCTGCTAATTCATATGCTGCTCTTCTCGAAATTTATTGGTGTAAGAGTTGCTGTTTCCCGCTGTCCATTTCCCACTTTATCATCAATAACGCGTTAATATCAGCGCACCAATTACAACTTGTTGTTTACATCTTTGCCTATATGAACCTCGGTATACTTATCATAGACGATGATCATGATTTCCGCAGACTGCTGGTGCGCATTATCTCAAAAGAAGGTTTTACGGTATTTGATGCCGAAGATGCTCGAAGTGCCTTTAAGCTCCTGAATAAGGAAGATATTAAAGTAGTGCTGAGCGATGTAAAACTGCCCGATGCTAACGGGGTGGAATTGGTGCAGGCTATTAAAACCAAACACCCTTTGGTCGAAGTAATTGTAATTACCAGCCACGGCACTATTGAAGACGGTGTAACCTCTATAAAAAATGGGGCATTCGATTATCTGGTTAAAGGGCAGGACAATCAAAAAATAATTCCGCTGCTCAATAAAGCGATTGAAAAATCACAGTTACAATATCGCATTCAGCAATTAGAAAAAAAGATTTCCGAAAAATTCAGTTTCGAGAATATTATTGGCACTTCTCCCCTTCTTCAAAAATCAAAAGATTTAGCCGGCAAAGTAGCTAGCACCGATGCCATTGTGCTGCTGTTAGGCGAAACCGGAACCGGTAAAGAAATTTTTGCGCAGTCTATTCATGAAGCAGGCAAAAGAAAACTCTATCCTTTTGTAGCTGTAAATTGCAGTGCATTTGGAAAAGAAATTTTAGAAAGCGAGTTATTTGGTCATAAGATGGGTGGATTCACCGGTGCAGTCAAAGACAAAAAAGGTTTGTTAGAAGAAGCAAACAACGGAACTATTTTTTTAGATGAAGTAGGTGAAATGAATATAGCCCTGCAGGCAAAGTTGTTACGTGTTTTAGAAACGCAAGAGTTTTATAAAGTGGGGGATTCGAAACCCACCAAAGTTGATGTGCGTGTAATTGCAGCCACCAATAGAAACCTGCAACAGGAAGCAGAAAATGGCAACTTCAGGTTAGACCTTTTCTATCGTTTATCGGTGTTTCAGATTCATCTCCCCTCGTTAGCAGAAAGACCGGAAGATATTGAGTTTCTTACTTTTCATTTTATCAAAATGTTTTCCGATAGAATGAACAAGCATTTCCCGAAAGTAACAAAAGAGTTTTTGTCGACCTTGAAAAAACATCACTGGAAAGGTAACATTCGTGAATTAAAAAATGTTATTGAGCGGGCACTTATTCTGTGCGATAAAGAATTATTACCTGAACACCTGCCGTTCCACTCTATTGAATCGGGATTATCGGATCACATTTTTGATTTCGTTGAAGTAGAAAAACAACACATCAAAAAAGTATTGCGTTATACCAACAATAATAAAACAGAATCTGCCAGGCTTATGAACATAGGGCTTACTACACTCTACCGCAAAATGCAGGAATATAAATTGGATTGATCTAAGAAAGTCACTATTCCAGTTCGAGTAGTATTTGTAAATACAGTTTTGCAAATTTGTTATAGGAATAGTTGCAAAAGGGCTATAACCTATTCACAATAAAGTATAGATCATTTACGGTTAGTATAAATAGGATTTCTTGTTAAAAGCAATTATGCCCACACACAACCAATCCATTATGAAAAAATATTTTCCATTTTGGAGCACTTTCTGCTTTAGAACTTAAACAGTAGATTGATAAAAAAATCCTGCAACACACTAAAGATCAATGTCTTTCGTAAATTTTGAGCAATAAGTTCATAATGGGCATTAGTTTGGTAAGAAACAAGCGCAACCATTTATCAAACAATCTAAAAAAATAAACAAAATGACAATCGCATCAAGAATTAGAAAAATCCGCGAAGTTCGGGGGTGGAAACAAACAGCCATCGCTTCGTCTATGAATATTACACAACAGGCTTATAGCTGTCTTGAACAGGGAGCAAGTAATGCACGATTAGAAACCCTAAAACGCTTTTGTGATGTAATGAAAGTTGAACTTCCTTTTCTAATTGCTTTAGATGTACCAATTACTGAAGAGACCATTGAACGCTATGGTAACAAGAGCTATTACGAATTTATTTCTACCTATCGCAAACTAGAGCAGAAGGTTGAAATTTTCGAAGAACTGCTTACCGGTCAAAATGAAAACAAGCAGAATAAACAGCAAAACAATAATATGTCTGCAAATATCAGAAGAGCATAAAAAATATTCTCCGCCTATAAAAAGGGATGAAGGAAAATTTCCTTCATCCCTTTTTTATTTTACTAATGGCAATATTAATTTGCGAACACTGCTATTTTTGTTTCAATTCTTATCAAACAGATTGTTTTTGTAAGAGGGAAACATCTCATGGATAGTAAAAGTGATAATAATATTGAAGAACTGCTACGGAAAACGGAAGCATCCCTACGGTTTATACTTGATAATTCTGAAACTGTTTATATACTGTTTGATACACAGATGCGGATTGTTGCATTTAATCAAAAAGCCAACCAATGGATCGTATCTGAATTTAAACGTAAATTACGTAACGGGGAATTTGCTATTGATTATTTACCCGAAAAAATTAAGCGAATAGGCTTAAGCATTATTGAAAATGCGATAAACGGAATCCCGTTCAGTTTTGAAGACAAATACGCCAGCCGAGATGGTAGACTTGGTTGGTACCATATTCGCATGGATGCGATAAAAGATGATAAAGGAGTTATAGTCGGTGTATGTATCGCATTAAGGGAAACTACTAGTTACCGGTCAGCGCAGGCTGAAATTAAATCAACTAATGATTTACTGGAGAAAAAGGTAAAGGAGCGTACTATTGAATTAGAAATTGCGAACAAAGAACTCGAAGCTTTTACTTACTCTGTTTCACACGATTTAATGGCTCCCTTACGGATTATTGATAGCTTCTCACAAGTGCTATTAGACGATTACCGAAACAAACTGGATGAAGAAGGTTTTGAAACATTACAAGTAATAAAACGAAATGCCATACGTATGGGCGAACTTGTAAACGATTTACTTGCATTGGCACAGCTGGGAAGAACGAACCTAATAAAGCGCAATGTAGATATGAACGATTTAGTTTCTTCCGTAATTGATGAACTTCGATTTAGCACTAACAAACTTGCTGCAAAAATTAAACTAAAAGAGCTAAAACCCGCAGACTGCGACCATATATTGATTAAACAAGTATGGGCCAATCTTCTTTCAAATGCAATCAAGTATTCGAAAAACCGCGAAACCCCAATGATTGAAATTGGAAACGTTGACCAAAACGGGCAAATAGTTTACTACATTAAAGATAACGGTGTTGGTTTTGACACACGATTAGCCGGCAAATTATTCGGAGTATTTCAAAGGCTGCATAAAGCCACAGATTTCCCCGGTACGGGAGTTGGCTTAGCCATTGTTCACCGTATCATTACACGCCACCAAGGCAAAATTTGGGCTGATGCTAAACTAGACCATGGCGCAACTTTTTACTTTACCCTGCCCTAAAATAAAACAACAACTTTTACTGCATCTGTTATTTACAAGTTTAAACTTTTACACTACTCAATTACAACTGTCTATTTTTTAGTAAAAACTTAGAGAGTGTAGTGAATAATAAGTAATACAAAGTGTAACATTCCCCTACGCTAATCCGTTTATTTACTCAAACTTATTGCGTATGAAATCGTTTTTGACTTTCAGCTTCATTTTTTCCTCGCTTTTTTCATTCTGCGGAACAGCAAAAATAGAAGCCGATAAACTATCGGGGTGCTCACCTTTACAGGTAATTTTTTCGGGTAATTCAGAAGCTAAAGACGCAGTTTACAATTGGGATTTCGGTAATGGCTCTAAAAGCGAACGCAAATCATCTTCAGTAGTATTTATTGAACCAGGAGTTTACAAAGTAAAGTTATTGGTGAAGAACAATTCAACAGTAGAAGAATCTACAGTTGATATTTCTGTATTTGCAACACCGCAGCCTGATTTTACTGCTGACAAAACAAAAGCATGTGCTGACGATGTGATTAGTTTCGGCACCAAGACATCTTCTTCAAATAACATTGTAAATTATGTGTGGGGATTCGGAGACGACAAAACTATAACCGGCCCAAATGCGTTTAGCACAAATCATGTTTATAAAAATGCAGGTCAATTTGATGTTTCATTATTGGTAACGGATTCGCACGGATGCATGGGAAGTAAAATTGCTTATTCAATGGTTGAATCATCACCTAAGCCGGTAGCGGCTTTTAAACCATCTGTAGCAAGCAGTTGCAGTGAGACACAGCAAATTTCTTTTTCCAACCAATCGACCGGTGGCAACAAATTGGATTACACGTGGAGTTTTGGTGATAAAAAAACTTCTGCCGAAATGAATCCTTCTCACTCTTTCAGCCAAGGGAAATATGATGTAGCACTTTCAGTAAAAGATGAAAACGGATGTTTGAGTACAGTAGTTCAAAAAGTAAGTATTACTAAACTTAAAGTTGATTTCATAGCCGAGAAAGACATGGCATGCACCGGTGAAAAACTAAAATTTGTAAATACTTCTAATTATAAAGGCAACAAATGGGCGTGGGATTTTGGCGATGGAACTACTTCTGCCGAAAATAATCCTGAAAAGGCATTTTTAAAAGCAGGTAATTATTCAGTAAAACTTACTATTACAGATGGAGAATGTACACAAACAGTGAGCAAAAATGCTTACGTAAATGTTCGTAATGGAATAAACACATCCTTTACATCTGATATTTCTAACTCATGTAATCAACCGGTATCGGTTAAACTGAAAAACAACACGCCAAACAGTGCGGTGGTTTTATGGAACTTTGGTGATGGAACAGTATCTACTAAGTCTGAGACCGAGAAAGTATATGCACAAGCCGGTACTTATAATGTAAGTTTAGAGGTAACCGACAGCAGCGGATGCACTGTAAAGAAAGAAGCTGACAAAGCCATACATGCTTTAAAACCGATGGTACGATTTATAGCAGATACTTTCGCTTGTGCAGGTTACCAGATTAAGTTCACCAACTTTACTCCGAATGCCGCATCTTACCTATGGTCTTTTGGCGATGGCGAAACATCTACTCAAAAAAATCCATTTCATATTTACAAAAAAGATGGACATTACGATATATCACTGACAGCATTCGGTGATGGTTGCGATTCAACTATTACTATGAAGGAATATGTAAATGTTAGCCCGTTGAAAGTTGATTTTGAAATTGCATCTGTGCAATCTTTTGTTCCGCCTTTCCTTTGCACATTTGTAAACAAGACCAACAACCCATCTTTAAAATATATGTGGGACTTTGGTGACGGAAATACTGAGAAGGCATCTGCCTCAACTGCTGCGCATATTTATAATACTCCGGGTAATTTTAATATTCGGTTGATAGGATACTCAAAGTCTGGATGCACCAACTCTAAAACAATTCCTTACAATTTTCAGGTAGGAACAAGTTCAATAGGGGAATAAGCATTTGCTCAAAAAATACTAAAAAGGGAATGAAGACTTTCATTCCCTTTTTTATTTCAGCGTTTC
>CAIYOV010000423.1 GCA_903927935.1 uncultured Bacteroidota bacterium
ACCAACCGTCTCTACATTATCATGAGCGCGTTCTTTATTGCCAACGCTATGGTAGCCGAGTTTATGGGCGTTAAGATTTTCAGTTTAGACCAAACCCTTGGTATTCAAAAGCCCGTTTTCGACCTTTTCGGTTTCCACTTCGATGGAATCAGTCAAAGCTGCGGAGTGCTGCTGTGGCCCTTTGTGTTTGTAATGACGGATATTATTAACGAGTATTTCGGGGTAAAGGGGGTGCGTTTTATTTCGTGGATTGCCGCTATTATGATTGCCTATGCCTACCTTATGCTTTTTGGCGCCATGCACACCGCACCTGCAGGCTGGTGGCTCGGCAGCAGCAACTACGGCAACGAACTCGATTTCAACAAAGCCTACCTGGCCGTGTTTGGTCAGGGAACGAACATTATCATCGGCTCGCTCATTGCCTTTATGGTGGGGCAGTTGATTGATGTTTATGTGTTCCACTGGGTGAAAGAACGCACCGGTGAAAAAATGATTTGGCTCCGCAGCACCGGCTCCACTTTAGTTTCGCAGTTGATAGATAGTTTTATTGTGCTCTTCGTAGCTTTCTATTTATTAAAACAGGGGCAGAAAGGCCAGTGGTCACTCAACATGGTTTTTGCCGTAGGTATTGTCAACTACATTTACAAATGTCTGGCGGCCGTTTTACTTACACCGGTCATTTATCTGGTTCATCAGGTAATTGAAAAATATCTGGGTCACGAATTAGCTGCTTCACTCAAAAAGCAGGCAGTGGAAGGAAAACTGGAGTAAAAACCCGAATAAGAATTCATTAGAACAAGCGACTGCTTTGTTCTTTTTGCCAATTATCATTTCGCACATTGTTGGTATAACATCACACGCTGTTTTACACATTCTGCATGTTGTAAACAAGCTGAAACTTTTAAATTCTAAGGGCGTAAAATTAGCCATCAAAAGCAGCTGGAACCTGCCAATGAAAAATGGAACTACCGGGAATGAAGGAACATTCACGAACAAACTAAAACGGTAACCATGAGATTTTTGACATTTACGCTATTATTCACTGCATTAAGCATTTCGGCTTTTGCCTCGCAAAACAAGGAGCAGGTAAGAATCAGGATTCAATCAACAAACGGAAACCTCGATGAAACAACTGTTTACTTCGATCAGGGTATCAATTCTACCTATGCCTATCAGGAAGACGCTCAGAAAATTGTGAGCGGTGTGGCAGGAGTTCCGGTAATATATACGGTTACTACCGATAATATTCACTGCTCTATTAACGGTTATGGAACTTATTCAACTTCACAACTGGTACCTATCGGAATTGTGATAGATGAAAGCGGAACCTATAACCTTACTTGTCCGATGTTAGATAATTTTGATCCTACTTCAATTATTACTTTAGAAGACAGAACTTTAGGTGTAAAAGTTGACCTTAGAACAAACTTCTATCCGGTTCAATTAGATACAGCCGATGCACCTGAAGGCAGATTCTTTATCAGGGTAAGCAGTCCATCGACCTTTTCAACAACCGTAGCCGGTTGCACCAACAACGATGCTGAACTGCACGTTACCACCGACCCATCTGTTATCTGGGACTCTTATGAACTTTTCAATGCCAATAATGACTCTGTGGGTATGTTTTATAATGTAAACACCGCAGTGGACTTTACCAGCCTTGCTCAGGGCGATTACCACATGGTTCGCAAGTATGGTGCCTATTCAACTACTTCAAATTTCCATATTAACGGAACTTACATAGCAGCCAGCATAGGGGCAAGTGCAACACAGGTTGTTACTTACGAAAACGTTGCTTTTAGCGCCAATGCTATCAACGCCAATCATTTTGAATGGGATTTTGGTGACGGAACTTTAATCAGCGGAGTAGCGCATCCCGATCTTTCGTATTACCAGCCGGGTATTTATATGGTAACACTTCACTGCTCAAACGACCATGGCTGTTCGGCTAACGCACAAATACAAATAATAGTTTCGCAGTCGGTAACCGGCATTAAAGAAGAAACAGCTAAAGAAGTGAGTGTAGTTGCCCAAGGCAAAAACATCACCATTGATATGAACAACCCGGTAAATGCCTCAGCACAAATGCAGGTATACAACCTCCTTGGTCAGTCGGTTTACAATACTCCGATAGTAGCTGAAAAAACAACGGTGTCACTTGATGAGCAGCCAGTAGGTTACTATATCGTAGGAGTAAAGAACGGAGACAAAACAAGCACCAAGCGTATCTTCATAAGCAAGTAAAATAATTCAACTTACCGTTTTAGTAAAAGGCCTTCTCTGGGAAAGAGAGGTCTTTTTTTTGTTTTATGCAGTCACGGAATTTCGTGCTGAGCGTAGTCGAAGCCTCTGCTTCAATGCGTAGAAATTTTATTTTCACGCGCTATGTTTAAAAAGCTCTGGAAACTCTTGTTAAAGATTGTCCTTTACTTTTTCGTTTTCTCCATACTGTTAGTTATTGTTTTTCGGTTTGTTCCAGTACCGGTAACTATTCTTATGATTCAGCGGTGTGTTGAACAGAAAATGGATGGAAAAGAAATGAAGCTGGAAAAAGACTGGGTTCCGCTTTCAGATATTTCAAACTATCTGCAACTGGCCGTAGTAACTTCCGAGGATCAGAATTTCCTTTTTCATCACGGTATCGATTTTCTGGCCATTGAAAAAGCGATGAAGTACAACGAGAAGCAACAGAAAAGAAGGAAACATCCACGCACACACGGGGCATCTACTATTTCTCAACAGTGCGCCAAAAATACTTTCCTGTTTCCTGCCCGTAATTTTATTCGTAAAGGCCTGGAAGTATACTTCACTATATTGATAGAGGTTTTGTGGAGCAAGCAACACATTATGGAAGTATATCTGAATGTAATTGAAATGGGTGATGGCATCTACGGGGCCGAAGCAGCAGCTCATCAATATTTCCATACACATGCAAAAAATCTTACTGCAGGTCAGGCCGCTTTGATTGCTGCATGTCTTCCCAATCCGATAAAGTTTAATGCCGGTGCTCCTACGGCTTACATATTAAAGCGGCAGGCATTCATTCTTAATCAAATGAACTTATGGGGTGGCAGATTAGATTATAATATGAAAGACGATGATGAGTGATTGGTATCTTCCAAGTTAAACTTTAAACTCGCAACAATAAACCGAAACGAATGGCAGATTTATTCAGGAAGAAGGATATAGGTAAAGTACTACGCGATGCTGAAGCAGGAATGAGTGAAGCAGAAGCTATTGGTGGTCTGCATAAAACGCTTGGTGTTCGTGACCTAACTGCCTTTGGTATTGCTGCAATTGTTGGAGCAGGTATCTTCTCTACAATAGGCAAAGCTAGTTTTGACGGAGGACCGGGCATAATTTTCCTTTTCCTGTTTGTATCGGTGGCCTGTGGTTTCTCGGCACTTTGTTATGCCGAGTTTGCCAGCATGGTACCGGTGAGCGGAAGTGCTTATACTTATTCTTACGTAGCCTTTGGTGAACTGATAGCCTGGATTATTGGCTGGGATTTGCTGATGGAATACGCTATTGGAAATATTGCGGTGGCTATTTCGTGGAGCGATTATTTTACCTCACTCTTGCAGGGCTTCGGTATTCACCTGCCCGATTATATAACCATGGATTACTGGACCGCAAAGGCCATTGGAAGCGAAGCCGCTAAACTTGCCTGGCAGACTGCACCGGTTATTGGTGGCATTCGCTTCATTTGCGACATTCCTGCTTTTTGTATTGTCTGCATAATTACCTACATTACTTACCTGGGGATTAAAGAATCAAAAAACTCTGCCAATTGGATGGTGGGTTTAAAACTGGCAGTGATAGTGTTAGTGATTGTTGTTGGTTCATTTTACATAAAGCCCGAAAATTGGAGTCCGTTTTTACCCAATGGAATAGGAGGGATTTTGAAAGGAACGGCAGCCGTATTTTTTGCTTACATCGGCTTTGATGCAATTTCAACTACTGCAGAGGAGTGTAAAAACCCTCAGCGTGATTTACCAAGAGGGATGATTTATTCACTCATCATCTGTACCGTAATTTATGTGCTGATTGCTTTAGTTATTACCGGTATGGTAAGCTATAGCAAACTCGATGTGGGCGACCCGCTTTCTTTTGTTTTCGCACAATTAAATCTGAATTGGATTGCAGGAGTGGTTGCCGTTAGTGCGGTGATAGCAACAGCAAGCGTATTACTTGTTTTTCAAATAGGTCAACCGCGAATATGGATGGCCATGAGCCGCGATGGTTTACTACCTAAGATATTTTCAAAGATTCACCCGGTTTATAGAACTCCATCCTTCTCCACTATACTCACAGGTTTGGTGGTTGCCGTACCGGCACTTTTCCTAAATATGAATGTGGTAATTGATCTCACAAGTGTTGGGACTCTTTTCGCGTTTGTGTTGGTGTGTGCAGGAATATTGCGATTAAATATGTTTCCAAATCCGCCACAAAGCAAATTCAAAACTCCATATATCAATTCAAAGTTTATTATGCCTGTTCTTTTTGTTGCGGGTTCCGCACTGCTTTGGATTTATAACAGAGCAGGAGTAACCAACTTCTTCAACATGGATAATATAGGAACGTGGGCTGTTTTACGAACTAAAATTCCTTACATCGCTTTCTTTTTACTTACAGTGGCAGTAACCATCGTTTCGTTTTGGAAAAACCTTTCGCTGATACCGGTGCTTGGTTTACTGGCTTGCAGTTATCTCCTGTGCGAGTCGGGTACATCCAACTGGGAACGCTTTCTTGTGTGGCTGCTTGTGGGCTTTGTTGTATATTTTACGTACGGCTACAAACACAGTAAACTGGCGACTAAAAATTAATTGTGGTAAAGCAGTTCCGATTTATTGTTTGTTGTTTATTGCTTGTTACAGGTGGTAATATCTATTCGCAGGATTCGCTGACCGCAACTCATCCATCGCTCATTTCATTTCCTGCTGATCTTGATTCAGTTGCTGTTGATTCGTTTTGCAAAATCAGGAATATTGATTTAGCAGGTTGTAAGACTCCCGAACTGTATTTCGAAATCTATCGATGGTATCGCACCTGTTACCGGTATGGAGGAAATACATCAAAAGGAATTGATTGTTCCCATTTTGTAAATATGCTTTGGGAAAAACTTTACGGAAAGAGACTGAACAGTAGTTCCGGTTCTATTTTTACTCAGTGTAAAATTGTAAAAGGGGGATTCAGCGAAGCGGTTGAAGGAGATTTAATCTTTTTTAAAATTAAAAGGAAGAGGATTTCGCATATTGCTATTTACCTTCAGAATGGCAAGTTTGCTCACGCTACTACACAGGCGGGAGTCATTATCAGCAGTATTTCAGAGCCGTATTACAAGCGGCATTTTTATAAAGTAGGCAGGTTGGAGTAAAATGTAAACAAGTGAAAACGCTTAGTGCAATAACTTGGTTTAATTATGTTTTTTTTAGTTATTTGTTTCAGCAGCTTTATTTTAAACCGTATAAAATATTTTATGAATAAAATTTTCACCAAGCCGTTTCAATTGTTGTTTGTTTGTTTGTTAGCGCTTAGCTGTGTTGTTACTTCGAGTTGCAAAAAAACTGAAGATTTACAAATAACATGTGTTGTAAGTTTAATAAAAGCTGATGCGGTAGTTATTCACTCTACTTTAAGTCCCGAAAAACAGGGTATCGGTGTTCAGATAACTGTTCTGCGTAACGATTCAGTGGTTGGCAGATTCAACAGAACTCATAACGGCAATACCGATTTTAATGTTCCCGGTTTGATGCCTAACACCACTTACAAAGTTGAAATGAAAGTTATCAATGATCCTACTATTAAGGCAGAGCCATGTAATAACACTTTTACCACATTATTCAGTAATATTCCTTTGGTTAATACTTCTTCAATTTCAAATGTAAACTCTGCGGGAGCTATAGTAAACGGAGAGGTAACTTATGAAGGCATAGGCCCGGTTACAAGAAGGGGAGTTGTTTATAGTACGTCTGCTAATCCTGGCATTGGTTACCCATCTACTATCGTTGGTAGTGGCTTGGGTATTTTTACATCAACTCTCACCAGTCTTAGTCATGGCACCAAGTATCATGTGAGGGCTTACGCTCAAAACAGTGCAGGTTGGGGTTATGGAGCGGATTCATCTTTCACCACTTTACCATAAAACTATAACGGATAGTTGGTTGTATTTTGTTCAGAGGTAACCGGTTAATAATTATTAACCCCTTAACAAAGTGATTTCTGTTACTTCCGGTAGTATTCCTACTCTGCCAGGATAGAAAAGAAACCCGAAACCGCGGTTTACATAGAGGTATTGTTTCCCCTCGTTATACAAACCTGCCCATTGTTTGTATATGTATTGCGAAGGACTCCACTTCAGCCATTTATTCTCAATTCCGAACTGCGCTCCGTGTGTATGTCCGCTTAAAGTTAAATCAGTTTCAGGGTATTCTTTCCGCACTCTTGCATCCCAACTTGAGGGGTCGTGACTCAGTAGGATTTTAAACGGAATTTCTTCAGTGCCTTTATAAGCTAAATTAAACTTACCGTATTTGGCAAAGTGACCTCCACCCCAATTCTCGACTCCTACAATCGCAATCTTCTCTCCGTTGCGTTCCAATATCCGGTTTTCATTCAGCAATAAATCCCATCCTAATTTTTTGTGCGTAGCAATGAACTGTTTAAAGTTCTCCTTCTTTGCTTCCTCTGTATCCCAGCGAACATAATCACCATAATCGTGATTGCCGGTAATGGAAATCACACCATGTTTCGACTTTAGTTTATCAAATATGTTCATGAAGGGTTCCATCTCGCTGGTAACATTATTTACTAAGTCACCGGTGAAGAGAATAAGGTCGGCATCTACAGCATTAATTTTCTTAACCACTTTTTCAATCGGCTCTGTACGGGTAAAACTACCGGAGTGAATATCAGATAGATGAATTATTCTGAATCCGTTAAAAGCTTCCGGCAGATTGGGAAATTTGATGGACACTTTGCGAAACTGATAATTGTAAGCATTTGCAAACACCCCGTAAATTAAAGTGCCCGCAGGAACAGCCGCTGTAATCAAAGCCGCTTTACTGAGAAATTCGCTTCGCGATATTCCACCGGTAACCGGTGGTGATGAAGAGAGCTTAGAAGCAAGGAAACGGAAGAATCGTGTAATGTCTTCAGGGAATAAAAACAACAGCACAATTAATTTTGAAAGAAGAAGAACTACAAAAACTACAGCGAAATAAGTAGCTACTGACTTTGGCAAGTATTTGTAAAGAAAGGGGCGGTACGAAGCGAAGAGCAAGAAAAGTCCAGCACTGAGACCCCAATAAATCCATTTTACTCTATTGATATTCTCCGGTTGGAAAGCGGTTCTGATGGCCGTCCATCCGTAATATTCTATCGTACCGTAAATGGAAAAAATAAGGGTGAAAAATAAAATCGATTGCAACATTTATTTAAACATTTTAGTTATCACGAATAAGTTCACAATTTATTTCAATTTCGGATTCGCAAATGTCAATTAAACACAATTATGAGTTTTAAGTTCAAAGTATTACTTGTTGCTGCTTTTTTTGTTGTTAAATATTCTTCTGCTCAATCGCTGATTGACCAGAAGAAAGTGTATACCCGTGCTGATACATTACGCGGTTCTTTGCGTGCTGAAAGGACCTGCTATGATGTTACCTTTTATGATTTAAGTGTGAAGATTGATACAGCCGATAAATCAATCACCGGAAGCAACAGAATTGTTTTTAAAACAGTGGAAGATTTTCAGGCGATGCAGATTGATTTGTTCGATAACATGAAAATAATTTCAATTACCACATCAGATGGAAAGGAATTGAAATTCTACAGAGAGTTCAATGCAGTTTTTGTGGAGATGAACGAACGCATGCATACAGGAGCGAAGGGAGAGATAACCGTAAACTATTATGGCAAACCAATCATAGCCAAACGTGCTCCGTGGGATGGTGGTTTCACATGGACGTATGACAAAAGCGGAAAGCCCTGGATAGCTGTTTCATGTGAAGGAATGGGTGCGAGTTGCTGGTGGCCCTGCAAAGATTATTTAGGTGATGAACCGGACAGTATGAAAATTTCCTGCAATGTTCCTGATGAGTTGCGTTGCGTTTCGAACGGAACTGAAGGGATTGCAGATATAAAGATGGACGGAACAACTACCTATAATTGGTTCGTGCATTATCCCATCAACAATTATAATGTTACCCTCAACATTGGTGACTATGTTACGTTTCATGATAATTACAAAGCGGATGACGGTGCGTTGCTTTCGCTTGATTATTATGTAATGCGCTATAATCTTGAAAAGGCGAAGTTGCAGTTTATGCAGGTGAAACCAATGTTGAAGTGTTATGAAAAATATCTCGGCAAATATCCTTTCTGGAATGATGGTTATGCGTTGGTTGAAGCTCCTTATCTGGGTATGGAACATCAGGGCGCAATTTCTTATGGCAATAAATACCTGACCGGTTATGCTGGTACCGATTACTCCCGCATTGGTCTCGATTTTGATTATATTATTATTCACGAGAGCGGACACGAGTGGTGGGGGAACAGCGTTAGCTGCAAAGACATTGCCGACATGTGGATTCACGAAAGTTTTTGTACTTACACAGAATCTATTTATGTTGAATATATGTTCGGACGCGATACAGCTTTGAAATATATCAATGCACACAAAGCACATATCGGAAATAGAGACCCTGTTGTAGGCTTATATGGGGTTAATGAAGAAGGTGATGGTGATATGTATTCGAAAGGTTCCTTGTTTTTAAATACGCTCCGCAGTGTAGTGAACGATGATAAACTTTGGTGGAGCACCATTAAAGGAATGTGCGATACCACCTTTAAGTTTAAGAACATTGGTTATGAAGATATGGTGAATTATTTTAACAGGAAAACAGGAAGAGATTTGAGTGCCGTTTTTGAACAGTATTTAAAGTTTTCGAAGATACCGGTGTTTGAATACCGGTTAAAGAAAAAAAAGAAAGGAGAGTTTAGCCTGAGTTGCCATTGGGTGACCGATGCGAAGGATTTTAAGTTACCGGTTATTTTTTCGACAGGTGAGAAGGAGAATCAGTATTTAAACACCGGTAATGAATGGCAAACTGTTTCGATTAAACTGAAGAAGGATTCGGACTTTAAAGTGCAGGATGACTTGATGTACGTTGAGGTGAAACGAGAATTAATCAAAAAGTAAATTCGCAGTATGAAAACAAAAAACATTAAACAGACCGTTACTTTTGCTGCCAAGCCCGAAGAGGTGTACGAATTGCTTATGAATGCAAAGAAACATTCTGACTTTACCGGCAGCGATGTAAAGATGAGTAAGAAACTAAACGGAAAGTTTACAGCCTATGATGGTTATTGCCACGGTCATAACATTGAGTTAGAACCCGGAAGGAAAATAGTTCAGGCTTGGCACTTTGCCGAAGACGGATGGCCTGATGATCATTTCTCTATCTGTACTTTTAACTTTGCCAAAACCGGTTTAGGAACAAAGCTCACTTTTGCACAAACCGGTGTGCCGGATCATAAAGCAAAAGCATTGAGCGATGGATGGAAACAATATTATTGGGAACCGATGAAGAGATTTTTAAACAAATAAAACATGGCACACAAAATTTCGCTCACCCACTTGAACGAAGATAAGTTTGATATTCTTCAAAACAACAAAACAATCCGCATTGATGCCGCTGAGGAAAGTGTCTCTACCGGTGTTCGCCCTAAGGCTTTGATTCTTTCTGCGTTGGCAGGGTGCACCGCTATTGACGTGGTGGAAATGTTGCGCAAAATGCGCGTGGAGTTTTCTGACTTGAAAATTGATGTGGAAGGAGAATTGACGGAAGATACTCCATCAACATACCACACTATTCATCTTACTTATTACATTAAGCTGAAAGATGAGGACAAAAGTAAAATAGAGAAAGCAGTTAATCTTTCGCAGGAGAAATACTGCGGTGTAAGTGCCATGATTAAGAAGTTTGCTGAATTGAAAGTGAATATTGAGTATTTGTAAGCACCGGCACTGATGCTTAGCATTTAGTTATGAAAACTATTTTTGACATATGAAATGTTATTTAGATAACGCAGCAACAACGCCATTAGATAAGCAGGTACTGGATGAAATGATGCCTTACCTTACCGAGAATTTCGGCAATCCTTCTTCAATTCATGCATACGGTCGCAAAGCCAAGAGTGCGATTGAGAAAGCACGCAAGATGGTGGCAAAGTATATGAATGCTTCTACTTCCGAAATTTTCTTTACCGGCAGTGGCACTGAGAGCAGTAACATGGTCATTAAATGCAGCGTGCGCGATTTAGGTGTGCAGCGCATTATTTCATCGCGTATTGAACATCATTGTGTTTTACACTCGGTAGAGTCTATGGCGCATCAGGGGGTGCCGGTTGATTATGTTGCTTTAGACGAAAAAGGAGGAGTGGATTACAGCGACCTTGAACAGCTTTTGAAATCTTCGCAGGAAAAAACTCTGGTTAGTTTAATGCACTCCAATAATGAGATTGGAACGCTGCTTGACTTAGAACGTGTTGCGGAATTGTGTAAGCAACACAATGCTTTCTTTCATTCCGATGCAGTGCAAACCATTGGCTATTATCCTTTAGATGTGCAGAAAACAAAATTACATTTTGTTAGCGGCTCGGCCCATAAGTTTCACGGACCAAAAGGAGTAGGCTTTGTTTACATCAATGGAGAGGCTCCTATTAAACCTTTTATTGATGGAGGATCACAGGAACGCAATATGCGCGCAGGAACTGAAAATGTTTCGGGCATTGTGGGTTTGGGTAAGGCACTTGAAATTGGACTTGAACACATGGAAGCGAATCGCGCTTATTTAAGCGGGCTTAAAACTTACATGATTGAAAGGCTGAAGGAAGAGATACCGGATGTGACATTTAATGGCGACATCAGCTCGACCGGTGGCAACTATAAGGTGCTGAGTGTTTCGCTTCCGCCTAACGAGAAGGCAGAACTTACTTTGTTTAATCTGGATATTGCAGGCGTTGCTGCTAGTGGCGGAAGTGCCTGTAGTTCCGGTTCTGAAAAAGGCTCGCATGTACTGGAAGGCATTAAAGCCGACCCGCAGCGCAAGGCTGTTCGCTTTTCGTTTAGTAAATACAATTCCAAAGAAGAGATTGACTACACTATTGGGGTTTTAAAACAGATGCTTAAGCCGGTGGGGGTTACTAATTAACATGTGGAGTAGTTCAACGCTTTGCTCTGCACTCATTCTCAACTTCGTTAATTTTTAGCTAAAAAATTGCTTTTAAGTCAGTAAGGGCATTTTTGCAGATAAGACAGACAACTTTTCTGTAATGAAATCTGAAATTTCTATACAGGAAAATGTAAAAATAGTACAGAAATTTTGGATTTCAGTAAGATAAAATGAAAAAGCAGTACGAAAAATTATTTTTTCAGTACAGAAAAATCAAAAAACATTACTGGAAATTTGGATTTCATTACAGATAAGCAAAAAAACAGTACGATAATTTTGGATTTCAGTAATGAAAAGAAAAAAATCAGTAATGTATTTTCAGATTTCATATAAGAA
>CAIYOV010000424.1 GCA_903927935.1 uncultured Bacteroidota bacterium
ATTTCTTTTTCCCTCTGCCTACTCCAATTTCAAGTTTCGCAAAACCCCTGTCGCTTAAAAATAAGCGAAGCGGAATTACACTCAACCCTTTTTCGCGCATCTTCGCATCAATTCTGCCAAGTTCTCTTTTTGTCAATAAAAGTTTGCGAAGTGTTACAGGCTCGTGATTGGAATAGCCGCCATGCGAATATTCCGGTATGTTCATATTCTTAATAAACATCTCCCCATCACGCATTACGCAATAAGCCTCACTAATGCTGCCTCCTCCGTTTCGGATAGCTTTTATTTCGCTGCCGCGCAAAACAATGCCTGCTTCGTACCGGTCAATTATTTCGAATTCGAAACCGGCTTTTTTATTTTGAATATTAATCTTACTCTGATCAATCATTTCTGCAAGCTCTCAAATAATTTTTCAATCTTCTCTCTTAATAAAATCTTCTGTCCTGTTCTTCCTTCGGCAATTATACGGTCTCCAACTTTTGCGGTGAAAGAACAATTCACTTGGTTTTCTTTCAACTCATCTATTACGGCTTCAAACAAAACCGTATCGCCAATAAATGCCGGTGAAATGTGTTTTACGGTTACAAACGTACCGATACCCTCTTCATTTGCTTCTTTCATTTCTAACATAAATAACCGGCTGCACCATTCTGCATCTCGGGTAAGTGCAAAAGTAGCATACACCGGATGAACCGTTCCGCTTTCGAAAGTAGCTGTATCTTCATGACGCACAAGGCGTTCAAAAATTTTCCTGTCTCCGGTTTCGAAAATTGATTTCACGTAAGCAAAGAAGATGAATTTTCAGACAACCAGCACAGCACACTTCACTTTGTGCCGAACCACCTGAATAGTTTCACCGAAAATGAAATCCATAATTCCTCCGTGTCCGTGACGGCCAATAACAAGGAGTTGTGCATTTAATTCATCGGTAAAGCGCGGTATTTCTTTTTTGGGATCACCAAATCCCAGTTTTTCATTTACGCGATATCCCTGTTCTCTAAGTCTGTTTCCATACGAGTGAAGTTCTATCCAATCTTCATTGGTTTCGTAATCCTGGATTTCATCACCTACTGTTCTTGCACCGGCAGTTTCTACAATATGTAAAAGATAAAATTCCGTTGTTCTATCGCCATGCGAAACACCTTCTGTAATTGCTTTGATATCGCTCTTCGAAAAATCTATACAGATAGCCACCCGTTCGTAAATTTTTCTTTCTATAATAGGAATTTCTACTGCCTTTCCGTGAGGTGTTGTAGTGGCTTTTACAAAACGTTTACCGGTAACTGCGCAGTAAATGACATACACCAAAAGCAAAAGCGCAAGAATAACAACCGGTATGATGATAAAATTGAAAACCCATTCGTTTTCTGCTAGAGAAGTATGCCATACACTCAACGTATCAACCACCAATTTGATGTTGAGTGAAACAATAATGACTGCTGAAATCCATGCGAGCATTTTTACAAGATTGCTTATAGCGAATTTACCCATCTTATCCTTATCACTCACAAAATGTATAAGAGGAATAATAGCAAAACCGAGTTGCAGACTCAAAATTACCTGTGACAGAATAAGCATATCGCCAATTTGGTTTTCTCCTAATAACCAGATAACAAGAAACGCGGGAACTACCGCAATCAGGCGCGTTATCAATCTTCGTAACCAAGGCGCAATGCGCAAATCGAGATAACCCTCCATTACAATTTGTCCGGCAAGCGTACCTGTGATGGTAGATGATTGACCTGAAGCAATCAATGCCACTGCAAAAAGTATAGGTGCTAATTTTTCTCCGAGCAGCGGCTGCAACATGCTATGCGCATCTTGAATTTCAACAATGTTATGATATCCGTGTTTAAAAAAAACCGTTGCTGCAAGAATCAAAATAGAAGCATTTACAAAAAATGCAAGGTTCAGCGCAATTGCCGAATCAATAAAATTGTATTTGAGTGCAGTGAGAATTCCGCTGTCATCTTTTTTATTTCTGCGCGTTTGCACCAACGATGAATGCAGATACAAGTTGTGCGGCATCACGGTAGCACCGATAATGCCTATGGCGATGTAAAGTGCCCCGTTATCTTTTAAGCCGGGAATAAAACCGGTGACTAATTCGCCCATATCCGGCTTTGCAAAAGCCAGCTCAATAAAAAATGAAAGACCGATAATACCTACCAGCGAAAAAATAAATGCTTCCATGTAGCGCATTCCTTTCTTCTGTAAATAAAGAATCAAAAAGGTATCAAGAATGGCGAGTGAAACTCCCCAAAGGATGGGCAGATGAAAAAGCAAATTGAGACCGATTGCCATTCCTAAAACTTCAGCCAGATCGCAGGCGGCAATGGCTATTTCTGCAAGAATCCACAAGGAATAATTGACCGCCACCGGATAAGTTTCGCGGCTTGCCTGTGCCAAATCTCTTCCTCTTACAATACCCAGTCGCGCACTGAGTGTTTGAAGCAGCAGTGCGATCAAATTACTCATCAGCAAAACCCATAGTAACGAATAGCCATACTTACTTCCACCCGCGATATCAGTTGCCCAGTTGCCCGGGTCCATATAGCCAACTGCTACCAAAAACGCTGGACCGGCAAAAAGAAAAAACCGTTTCCACCAGGTTTGCGTTTGGGTAGTATCTATCGTTCCGTGAACTTCTTCTAATGATTTATGTTGCGTCACAATGATAATATTTTAGACAAATCTAAAATTATTTTTTGATTAGCTAAATAGAGCCTCATCAGCTATCGTTCCAATAGCTATTGGAATTCTCCGAAAGGAGAAGGAACTTAATCTCGAAATTTTCTCATTCATTTGATATATGGAAAGAGAAAAGAAATACACCATGTTATGCCTCGGAGATTCCTATACTATTGGTGAGGCAGTAGAAGAAAGCGAACGCTTTCCAATGCAGGCAGTAGAGCTTTTAAAAGAGGATGAAATTGATTTTGAAAACCCAATCATCATAGCAAAGACTGGCTGGACAACTGATGAACTGGCAAGCGCCATTAAAGAAAGAAACCTGACAGGCAAATATGATGTAGTGACTTTGCTGATTGGCGTAAACAACCAATACCGCAGCCGTGAAACAGAAAACTATCGCCATGAATTTCACGAATTATTAAATACTGCTCTTGCTTATGCCAACCAAAACCCTGCGCATGTGTTTGTTCTTTCTATTCCCGATTGGGGGGTAACTCCGTTTGGCAACAACGACCCGCGCGGAGAGAAAAAGATAGGCGAAGAAATTGACCAATTCAACACTATTAATAAAGTAGAAACGCTGAAAGCAAAGGCGAACTACATAGATATTACTCCCGGCTCGCGCCTGGCAAAAGCAGATGGGGCTTTAATTGCAGGTGATGGCTTACACCCTTCGGCTAAAATGTATGCCGCCTGGGCGAAGGACTTAGCAAAACAGATTGTCAGAATAATTAACTAGATTTTACATAACTCCTGTTTTTTTGCCTTAGTGCCTTAAAGACCTAAAATTTTAACCCATGTACCTAAAAGTTTATCCTTAGGTGCCTAAAGTTTTAGGTTTGCTACCTAAAATTTTAGCCCGCCAACCTAAAAGTTTACCCTTACCTGCCTAAAGGTTTAGACACATACACCTAAAGATTTGGGTCTACTACCTAAAATTTTAGCCCGCTAACCTAAAAGTTTACCCTTATCTGCTTAAAGATTTAGACAGCTATACCTAAAATTTTAGGTTTCTGCCATAGGTATTGGGGTTTTTAGCCCACCAAAATATTCTGCGCGGCTAACTTAGAGAGGGTTATCTTTTTGTTTTTCCCCAGCCGCACCACAAACGAATTATCGAACTCAATTACCTCTGTCACTTCGATAGCAGTGCCCAAATGAATTTCGAGCGAGTCGAGATAACGGAGCAGTTTTGCGGAACTATCCTTCACTCCCACTACCTTTCCTTTATCACCCGGTTTCATTTTCGAAAGCAGGGTTTGTTTTACCGCTTTAATATTTCCCGAAGCATCGGGTATAGGGTCGCCATGCGGATCAAACTTCGGGTGGCCGAGAAATTTATCGAGCTTGTCAACCAATTCCTCGCTCTGGATATGCTCCAGTTGTTCGGCAATGTCGTGAATCATATCCCAGCTGTAGCCGAGTTTCTCTACCAGAAAAACCTCCCACAACCGATGCTTGCGAACGACAGATTTTGCAATCTTTTCTCCTTCTTTTGTTAGCCGAACGCCCTGATATTTTTCGTAAGTGATAATTTTTTTCTGCTTCAGCTTCTTCAGCATGTCGGTAACCGAGGCTGCGGTCGCGCTCACCTGTCCCGCAATTTCGTTGGTGGTAATATTCTCATCGCCCTCTTCCGAAAGATGAAAAATAGCTTTAATGTAGTTCTCCTCGGTGCTTGAATAACTCATAAACGAAACCGAAAATACGAATTACCAATTATGAAACTGCGAACTGCGAACTGTAAACTGATTTTTTACTTTTACGCCTTCTATGGCAGAATACATTGTAAGTGCACGCAAATACCGTCCAGTCCGTTTCAGCGAAATGGTGGGGCAGGAACAGGTGGCGGTTACCTTGAAGAACGCCATCCGTACCGGTCATCTGGCACATTCATTTTTGTTTTGCGGACCTCGTGGAGTAGGCAAAACTACAGCTGCACGTATTCTGGCTAAAACCATCAACTGCGAAAACATTACAGATGATTTTGAGGCCTGCGGCAAATGCCCTTCCTGCGTTTCGTTTCAGCAAAATGCTTCGTTTAATATTCATGAACTTGATGCAGCTTCTAACAACTCAGTAGAAGATATACGTTCGCTGGTTGAGCAGGTTCGCTTTCCACCACAAAGCGGTAAATACAAAATATACATTATCGATGAGGTGCACATGCTTTCGCAGGGTGCGTTCAACGCGTTTCTGAAAACGCTGGAAGAACCGCCTGCTTACTGCAAGTTTATTCTAGCAACTACTGAGAAGCACAAGATTCTTCCGACTATTCTTTCACGCTGTCAGATTTTTGATTTCCGAAGAATAGGCATTGAAGTTATAGTAAAACACTTGCAACACATCTGCGAGGTGGAGAAAATAGAAGCGGAAGAAGATGCGCTGCATATTGTTGCCCAGAAGGCAGATGGAGGAATGCGTGATGCCCTCTCCATGTTCGACCGCCTTTCGAGTTTCAGCGAAGGGAAACTGACATATGCATCTGTGCTCGAAAACCTTAACGTGCTGGATTACGATTATTTTTTTAAAGTAACTGATTCCTTGCTCACCGAAAATCTTTCGAATGTTATTCAACTGTTCGACCAGATTTTAAAGAAAGGTTTTGAAGGCGATGATTTTATACTGGGTTTGTGTGAGCATTTCCGCAACCTGCTTTTTTGTAAAGATGCGAATACCCTCGCTCTGATTGAACTGAGCGAAAACCTGAAACACAAATACGCTGAACAATCTTCACTCGCCTCTGCCGATTTTCTGGTAAACTGCCTGAACATAGGCAACCAATGCGATGTGCAATACAAACAATCGAAAAACAAACGGCTCACGGTTGAATTGGCACTGATAAAAATGTGTTATGTAAACTCAGTAGTAACAGTTGACGCTGATACAAGTAAAAAAAAACTCTCTGAAGTAAAAGAGAAGCCGGAAATCAGAAGTCAGAAGTCAGAAGTCAGAGAACTGAAGCAGGAGGTTCCTGTTGTAAACGAACCGGCACCGGTTAATAATGAGAAATCACAGGCAACAAACCAGAAACAGGAAACTGTCGCAGCAAAAACAGAAGTAAAGAAAGCCCCGCAATCAACTATATCAAAAAGCAAAAAGGTCCTCACACTCGATTCTCTCAACGATGTGGAGGATTCACCGGAGCAAAAACTTTTATTGCAAACCGAAGAGGAAAGATTTGAAGGCGAAGTATTGCTTTTAAATCAGGAAAGCATTTTACAACTATGGAATGAATATGCTGCAAACATTCCCGAAGCAAAAAAAGGTTTGCGAATCAGTTTTGCCAATTACAAACCTGACTTAGATGAAGCCACGTTGAATAAAATTTCACTAAAGGTGCAAAGCGATGTTCAGAAAAATCAGTTTGATGAAGTGCGGTTGGGCATTCAGAATTTTATTTCGAAACGTGTAGGTGCCGAAATCACGCTGGAAGTTATTGCAGATAAAAAAGCAGAGAACGGAACCAAACCCTATACGCCAAAAGAAAAGTTTGAGCGGCTAATGGAAAAGAACCCTGCCATTAAAACCATGCAGCAAAAACTCGGCTTAGAATTAGATTACGATTAAATACAAATATTTCCAAACACCATAAAACCATTTATGAAGACAAAGTCAATTTTAGTTGCCGTTTTCTCCTTTTTATTTTTTGCAGTTAATGCACAGCAAACCAATTCGGATCCAACCGGACAAAGGCCGAAACCTATGGTGGTGCAAAAATCTGCTTCAAATATTCAATCAACCCCTGTGGGAAACGTATCACCGTTGCCTGTTTCAAAAGCACAAGCGGCACCGGTTGCAAAAAC
>CAIYOV010000425.1 GCA_903927935.1 uncultured Bacteroidota bacterium
AATGATATATGCAAGCATAACCAAGGCGGTAAAAACAAAGCTTGTTTTATAAAAAGGAGAAAACATGTTTTATTTTATACGGCAACCGTTAAAGGCTGGTTACAGATCAAGATGAAATTGGGTAATAACTAAAATTGTAAATTTTTGATGATAGTTCGCACTTTCTGCAAAATCAAGACTTTTATTTGTACTTCAATCACGGGGCAATGTAGCATCAGGTTGTTCGATGGAAATTTACTCATCTGTATCATTTACAAAATTCGTGTAATAAATAGATGCAGATAATTTATCGCATTATTGTTTATTCATCAATTTCCTTATGGGAAGGAGTATTATTTTTCTTCTTTTAAAAGAATATTATCCCGCAGTTCGTTAATATTACTTTCCATTTTCTTAGTGGCAATTACGCTTTCTTCAATAAACCCAATTTCTTCTTCATTCAATTTTGGCCCTGCACGCTTTTGTAGTAATTGAAGGAAACCAGAAATATGCCTCAAGGGCTCTTTCAGACTGTGATAAGTTAAAAAAGTAAAATTTGTCAACATTTTGTTTCGCACTTCAAGCATTGCATTCAGATTGCTGAAATGTTCTATTTGATGAAGTATGGTTCTTATTGCAAAATACATTAACACCAAATTGAATAAGAAGATAAAGATGAAAAGCGATGTGAGCGTACTTATCCAGGTCATTTCTTTTTGCTCTGCTATTTTAAACCTGTTGCTCATCATTGCATAAGATTGCTCATTCATTTTTTGGATGCTATCACGCATAGCCGCACCAATATGAAGCCCGACTTTAATTGAATCCATCTTATGCTCCGAAAACAACTGCATATTCTTTTTTAGTCTTGATAACCGTAAGTCTGAAAGGCGATTTATTTCCTGAAGGTAATCATCCTTTAATAATTCTTCGGGGACTGTATCGTTTTGAAGGAGAACAACTTCCTGTTCAAAACTGTTTAGAAATAAAGTATCACCGCTTAATAAAAAATTACGTTGGTTAGCCTCGGCTTTTAACAATCCAAGCAGATTATTGCGCAGGTAAGCCCTTTGCCCCTCTTCGGCTATATGATACTTATTTACTAATTCAATTTTATCGTAAACAAAGTACCCAAGAAAAAACTGCACCACCATCAGCACTGGATTAAGTGCCAGTAAAAACACCGTATTTTTTGAGAATTTCATATGGTAACACTGCTTTTGGTAATTGTGTATTGCGCTTGACAGAATAAATTTCAAGACCAAAACACCGGATAAGCTGATATCCGTTTATGTACAACTAATATAATCGAAATTTGATTTATTGTCAATGAAGCAAGGTTATTCCTGACTTTCGTCCGACTTAAGTTATTGGGAAGATTAGCATACTAAAATAAAGGAATAGGCTTTGCAAATTCCGCATCATGCCCTTGAGGCAACTTATTTTTACCTTTCCAAAACATCGCACCTTTATTAATTCCATTTGTAATGTCGCCCGTTTGAAATTGCATCATAAGCACATTCATATCCATCACAGCCCATCCACTCCGTTTAGCAGAAAATTCAGACTGCTTTGGCGAAGCACTGTTTTTTTTCATTCCTTCCTGCCACTCCTTAAACAGAAGGTCAACAGATAAATCGGCATATCCTGAGCCTGTATTATAATTAAGTAAATCAATATGATTATGGAATTCGAGAATCCAGTGGGCCTCGTTAAGCACTACCGAAAATGATTTTATACCAATAGCCGCTTCCTCAAAAAGAGAGTTAGCTGAGCCGCACAGTATTTTCTGATCCGGTTGTTCATTTAGCTCTTCTTTTTTGTCCCACGAATATCCGCGCGTGAAGAGACCCTGAGTTACAGCAGCATCCGTCTTATTGAAACCTGCAATAAGATAATAGACATCTAAGGTATAATCAACTTTTTGGTTTACATCAGAACATTCTGCCGATTGACAATTTAATACCATCGAAAAATTAATCAGAAAGCTAAGCTGATTGGAAGAAGTATCATACGAAGGTTCTTCAATATTGAGACGCAGTAGTTGAATTTTATCAGCAGCTCTTGCGCTTCTTAAATCGAATCCGTTGAGCAGTGAAAAATAGTTGCTTTTATTTTTCATCCACTCCTCGCAGTTAACTGTAACCCTTACTGACCCATCTGACAATTGCTTTTCTTTCGTAAGAATAGTAACGCGAATTTTTCCCTCTTTAAATACAATATCAGGTGTAGATATATAGGAGTAACATGAATTGAAATAGGTACTGTCGGCACCAATACCGGTTGCACTTACGTGAGTAGAAACCGGCTTACCATTGTTGTATATTACATAATCGCCTATACGGTTACACCGGTGATTGTATGTCCACTTATGATCGAACCCACGCCAGATAACTGCTCTGTTATAGGACTGTATTTGAGAAAATACGTGATGCAATTGGGTGAAAAGCAAAAGCATAACAATAAAACTTCTGTTCCTGTTTTTAGAATCAATGCGCGTAATCATTGCAGAGAATAGCGTTTGCCGGTAGTTGTATACGCCCTGCATTATTGCTGAACTATATTATCAACTGAAACCAAAAGTAAAATTATTAAAAACCTTCAACGTTAACGTGAGAATTAAGGACAAGAATACTAAACATGCCCTACCAGAGGCAAATATTTTTTTGTCGTCATTATTCCCTGGCATATACTGAAAACACCAATCTATTTTCTCATCTCATATGCCCCGTTCAAAGTAGACACTTCGTTCTTCCAGATTCTTTCATGACGGGCAATATCGGCTATTGGTTTCTGTATCATTTTACGGCTGTATTCCATTTGTGTGGCACTACTGCTGGCTTTGTTGAACAACTGCAAAGCAAAGTCCGAGAAATCGGCAACCATTACTTCAAACAACTGGTCTATTAAGTCATCACTGATGTTGTAAATAGCAGCATTTTCCAATATCAATTGACCATAAACAACGAGGGTAAACAGTTCTCCGAGTTTCAATAAATAATCAATATCCTTTTGTTGTTCCGGATTAGGTCCGGCCATCATTAGTGATTCTTTGAAAACAGCAATCTGTTCCTTAAACAGATTTACATTCGGAAGATTGACTTTGCCATAAGCTGCACCGTAATCGTGGAAACGGATTTTGCTTAAACCTTTGGTAGGGCCCTGTTCAAATAAGAAGGTATCATTAACCGGTTCATTACAACTTGGAGTTTCGGCAAATTCACCTGGGTTAAAAAAGTAGTTAGGCATAAACTTGATTATTAGTGCCATGTTCACATGCACTGTTCCTTCAAGTTTAGGTAAGGCCCGTATATCGCGTGCAGCCATATTGAAATACATGTCCTTCTCAAAACCCTTAGCTGCAATTACATCCCACAAATCATTAATAACATGTTCGCCCTGCGTAGTAACTTTCATTTTTACCATCGGGTTATAAAGCAGATACCGTCTATCGGTTGCAGATGCTGTTCGCATATAGTCAGTGGCTCGTAAGGCAAAAAGTTTCATTCCTAACAAACGAATGTATGCCTGAATGAAAAGTGCTTTGATGTGCGGAAAGTCAGTTACCAGTTTGCCGTATAAATTGCGATTAGAGGCATGATTAATGGCTTCGTAAAAAGCATGCGTACAAATACCAATAGAGCCCCAACCTAAATTGTATTTATTAATGTTGATGGTGTTAAGTGCTGCATCCCAGGCATCATCACCGGTGTGCAGAATATCGCCATCGGTAAGCGGATAATCGGTAAGCTCAAATTCAGCCACATAGCTTTGACTGTTCACTACATTTTTGATCAACTTATAATTGGGATGTAGTGAGTCAACGGCAAAAAAAACATAACCACTTCCATCGGCCATTCGGCCGAATACAGAAACCATAGCTGCTTTGTTACCATTGCCGATGTAATATTTGCGACCGGTTGCTGTGTACTTACCTTCGGCTGTTTTAGTAACTACCATATCGCTGCTGTAAATATCAGCGCCATGTTCTTTTTCCGACAAACCAAAAGCAAATATGTTTCCCTTAGTTAACAGGTCGGCAGCCTTTTGTTTTAAAGCTTCATTATGGCTCATCCAAATCGGCCCTAGGCCCAGCGATGAAACCTGATAAGTATACCAGTAACAAAGACCGTAAAAACCTAACACTTCAGTAAAGGCGGCAATTCGCGAAGTATCCCAACGCGAATCTGCGGCACCATAACCGGTTGGAGTCATTAGTGTGGCAAAGATTTTTTTCTCCTTTATAAAATCAAGAAAATCGGCATACCAAACAAGGTTGCGGTCGTCTTCAGTCAGTTTTATTTTTCCTTTATTTTCAAAAAATGCAATAGTGTCGAGCATGATTTGTCTCGATTCTTCGTCAAGATGTGCAAAGGCAGTTTTGCCGGGATGTAAAAGCATAATTTTAGTTTTAATGTATGAGACTGCAATATCAAGAAATTATTGAAAAACGGTGCTATTGGATAAGCGTAATGAGAAAAATCATATCGCGTTTTTTTACAGTATTATATTTTTAACGTCAAACACTTACCCAGTGGATACAGCCAAACAATTAATGGAAGAATTTGAAGGAAAACCAATTCCGGATGTGCTTAGTTTATTAGCCCAAAGATTTGCAGGTAAAATTGTTTTCTCAACCGGCTTTGGTCAGGAAGGTCAGGTGTTAACAGATATTATTTTCAGCCATAATTTACCAATAGAAGTATTTACTCTAGATACAGGAAGACTATTTAACGAAACGTACACCACCTTTCAGGAAACGTTGAAACATTATAAAAAAGAAATAAGAACGTATTTCCCTGAAACCATAAGGATTGAAGAACTGGTTTCGGAAAAAGGACCTGTGAGTTTCTACGACTCAGTTGAAAACAGAAAAGAATGCTGCTATATACGCAAGGTAGAACCGCTGCAACGCGCCCTGGCCGGTAAACAACTATGGATAACCGGTTTGCGGTGCGGGCAATCAGATGGACGAGAAAACATTCCATTGTTTGAATGGGTGGAAGCCTACCGCTTAATTAAGTTTAATCCGCTTGCCCGCTGGACGTTGAAAGAGGTAACCGATTACCTAAAGCAACATCAAGTACCTTATAATCCGCTGCACGATAAAGGATTTGCAAGTATTGGTTGTGCCCCCTGCACTCGTGCAGTTATGCCCGGTGAAGACATCAGGGCCGGGCGGTGGTGGTGGGAAGACGCAAAAAAAGAATGCGGCTTACATGAACATTAATATGCCTTGGCTTCCTTTAATGTTCCATATCAACACCTTAACTAAAAGCATGCTGTAAAAGTTTACGCCTTATTAACTAGTGATTGATAATTCAAAATTGTCGACACCGTTACAAGGCTGATTAACTTTGGATGGACTAACATTAATCATTGCTTAAAGGCTTTTATTAAAGACATATTTGCATTGCTAAACACAACCATATGAAAAAGGAAAAGAAAGGAACAAAGAAAACAGGTATCTGGCTCGACCATTCCGTAGCTCATTTTATTAAGATTAAAAATGATAAAGTAGTGGTGGAGAGCATCCATTCCGAAGCAGAGAACATGATGCGCATTAAAGGCGAAACCGGCACCGGTACCAAGCTGAGCAGCACGCGTTCTACCAACAACGAACATAACAAGCATCAGCGCGAGCAAAAGCTACTAAACAAATATTACAAACAGCTGGAAGAAGAAATGGACCGGTATGATATTATTTATCTGTTTGGCCCCACCACCGCCAAAAGTGAATTGATGAACCGTATACATGCCGATAAAAGAATGAAGAACAAAACGTTCATCGTTAGCTCGGCTCAGCAAATGACTTTCCACCAAATGGTGGCGAGAGCAAAAGAAGTACTGGGCTAATAATTTCTTCATTGCATTACCCTTGTTTCAAAGGCTGATGCTTGCATATTCGTTACAAACGGATGCATAGCTATTAACGGTTAACGAATATTTTTTTCGTTACTACTTCTCTATTTATTTTTACCTGCAGAAAATAAATACCACTGGGTTGCGAGGAAATATCAATGGTTAGAGGCTCTTGATTAAAGGAAATTGCCGAATACACTTTTTCGCCAAGTATGTTGCAGATTTCAAATACTACCTTACTTCCTTGTTGTCCATCTATTTTAACCGCAAACCTGCCATTACCCGGATTAGGTGAAATTTCCAGATTGTAACTTAAGGCAGGTGTTGCTACATACCCGTCAATGATACCTGACAATGAGAATTTCTTTTCAGCTATTCTCCATTCATCGGTTCCTTTATATGAAGCCCATACTACTAATAAATCATTATCGAGATCGACAATACCCGTGGAACGATAAATCATTGTCTGGCTCCCAAAAAACGAGCTGCATTCAATGATAGGTTTCTGTATAGCATCCCAGTTAATTAAGTCTGTACTTGTAGCTAAATAAAGTTGCTGATAGGTATAAGCCATGTTACCCGGATATGCACTGCACAGCATGTAAAACTTACCATTCTCATCGGCAAAAACATCTAAGTGCCATGGATCGGTGTGGCCGTATAAAGGGATAACCGGAAAACTGATGGCAATGCCGTGGGTATCATTTTTATTCCAGGTTAAGCCATCCGTGCTGGTAAGGTATTGTATCTTTCTTGGGCTTACGGTTATGTTGACATAGAACAAATAGTAGAGGCTGTCCTTTTTTATCATGGATGGGGAAACAATAAAACTATCGCCCGCCTGTAAGTTATAATGAATGGCAGTGCTTAATGTCCAGCTGATACCATCGGTGCTTTTAAGCAGGTTTACATTCTGCGAATCAGGTCTCATGGTTTCCAGATAGTGCATGTAAAACTCATGAGTTGATTCATTCCAGAAAAGGTCGGGATCATCGTTGTGGTCATATGCACAAGTTCCGGTTAAAGGATTGATGCCGGGTTGATCTTCATAAAAATCGTAGCCGTTATCGCTTACCAGAATACTCGGGTTTTCGTTTTTATCGGAATAAGCGATAGGTGTTACCGACATGTAAAAGTGATGACCGCTAGCAGGATTCTTGAAATAAACCACATCGGGATGAACGGCCTGTGGTGCGCCTATGTATACCGGGAAATGATTAAACTCTAATGAATCAGGTATGGCTGATAATAACGAAACAGATTGAGCAGCACTTAAACCAACAAGTAATATACCGGTAAAGAATAAACAGAGTTTCCTCATAAACCACTTTCCGTCCAAGTGATGGAGAAAAGTTCATCCGTCACTTTAAGTGCGTAAATACAGGCACGAAAAAAAACTAAGCGCAGAGATATTTTAACAAAGTTATGAACGTTAAGAGTTTATAATGGACTTTCAGTTTGACAAACAGTAACCGTAGTATTTTGTTTGCAAATACTAAAGCCATGAAGCGTGATGAAGACGAGAATGCTTTGGGAAGAAACTATTACAGCAAATTCTTCTTTTCGTTGTAAATTTTCAGAATCATTTCGCCAAAGTAACTGTTTGCCCAGGCGAACCACGAGCGGGTAAAATCGTTCGGATTATTTTTTCTGAATCCCTCGTGCATAAAGCCCTTGCCCGCATGGGTGGTTTTGAGCAGTTGCAGACAGTATTTTATTTCTTCATCATTAACCGAAGTAATGGCGCGCGAAATTATCCCCAAATGCCAAATCATATTTCCTTTCCAGTCTAAATGCGGACTGCCGGTGCCTTCATATTTTCCGGACTGAAAGAAATAGGGATTGACATTGCTTAAAGCAAAACTTCGCGTGCGCTTATAAATTTCATCGGTTACATTTCCGTAACCCAGATATGGAATGGTGATTAAGCCCGGAATGCCCGCATCTTCCAAAAAAAGATAATTGCCGTTGCCATCGCATTCGTAGGCATATATTTTACCGAAGTCCTTATGGTTTGCTATGCCGTATTCTTTTACTGCCTCTTCTACTTCTGTTGCCAACTGCAAACATTCTGTAGCTAAAGTTTCACCGGGGAAAACGGCCTGAATGATTTCTGCCAGTTGCTGTAATGCCGTTACTGCAAAAAGATTTTCGGGAATGTTATAAAGATATTCAGTGGCATCATCGCTGTTGCGGAAAGCTGAGGAGATCATGCCTGTATATTTTACAGCATTGCCGTAACCGCCATTAGGTAAAGTATCGTGGCTGTTGCCTGCACGTTGAAAGTGATAAGGGCCATGATTGCTTTTGCGCTGTTGCTCTTTCATGGTAGCCACGGTTAGTTTCATGGCTTGTAACCAGGTTTGGTTAAAGGCAGCAATGTTGCCCGTAATTTTCCAATAGCGATATGCAAGACGTATGCAATAACAAAGTGAGTCGAGTTCCCATTTGCGTTCATGCACACCGGGTTTCATTTCGGTATTATCGTTTTTCCACTGGCTTATTTTCTTTTCGTCTTTGTAAAAAGCATTGGCGTAAGGGTCCAGCAGTATGTTGCGCGTTTGCCTGCGAATAAGCCCTTCTGCCATCAACGAAAGTGTTTTGTCTTTTGCGCAAAGCGGCAGGTAAGGGTTTATCTGAGCCGATGAATCGCGCTGCCACATGGCATCAATATCTCCGGTAATTACATACGTATCGGGCACTCCATTGCTGAGTTCAAAAAATACCGTAGTGTCGAGAGTGTTTGGGTAACAGTTTTCGAACAGAGCGGCTAATTCCTTATCGCTTACGTTTTGTTTTATTTCTTCTATCAGTTCATCAACTGCTTTGCTCACGAACTTTCTTTTTGAAGGAGCAGGTCGTTTAGAAAAAGAAGCCGCTGCCTGCAAGTAAGGTGGCAATAGAAAGGAAGATAAAACCAAAGCACTAAGGCGGTTAAACTCTCTGCGGTTCATTTACAGAGCGAATTAAACGTTTTATTATTATTTACTTCTCTGCAATAGAGTTTACCCAGCCCAGCATTTTATCGGGCATTGCGGGAGATTCTCTGGTTACACCTAATGTTTTAAAAACATCGGTTGGTTTTAAGTGACCCTTGGGGCTGCGAACCAGCCCTTCAATATAAGTGCGCGCGCATTCTTCGCCCTTTACATAAAATATATGCTCCAGATAAAACCTGCGGTCGTTCCAGTACCGCAGACGGGTAACTAAAGTGACCTTATCGAATGCTTTAATTGATTTTTTATAGGTCATTGTTTCTGCCGTGGTAACCGGCACCCATGCTTTTTTAATCGCCACGTTTTTAAACTCCGAATTGAACAGAAAATTCCAGCGCGACAAACCCATATACAAGGCATAGGTTTGGGTAAACAGACGGGTATAGTCGGTATCTATTAGAGGAATGGCGATAAAGCTCAACTTAAATTCATCCAGTAAACCCTTGGGTTTAGAAAGAAGGCTTTTGAGTATCACATAAATAAAGCGTAGACGATACATGGCGAATTACTTTGGTATAGCGAGAATAGTAAAAACTAATTGCTTCTATCACCACTCAGACCTAACTGACCACCAGTAGATGTGAGAGTGAAATAAGTAATATGAAGAGGCCAAAAAAAAATTAATTTTGGATTCATGAAAAACAAAATTCTATGTCTTATCACAGTTGGGTTCGTTTTTTTAGCCGCGTGTTCAAAAAAGGAGACCGTAGCGTATAATCCCCCTGCCGCCACCTTATATGGTACCTGGCTTGTTGTTAATACCCCTGTCAGCGATTCTACTCATTATTATTATGTTTTCCCCAACGATGGCTCAAATTATTTTTACCAATTGTCCGAAGATAAATATGGTTTCAGAGAAATTATTGCTACCGGTGTATTCAGTGCTACAGATAAACAGGTAACGTTAGGTGCAATGGGTGTTTTAAATTACAGAAGTACGAACGATTCGCTGATATTAAATGTTTCGCCTTCATCCGAAGTAGTAGCTTTAAGAGTTACTAATCCAGCTTTTACCGAAAAAACTTTTCTTCACGAACTTCCCATTTTAAAAACGGGTAAAGCTATGCCCGGTTTAGGTAATTTTGATTATGGTTTTGGATTTAATGGAGATACCATGTTCTTTAACTATACAATAATGGGCGCGATTCGCGGATATAAGTACGATTTAGATAATGACACTATTTTGGACTTTTGGGCATTGGGGGCAAACGGAAGTTTGCATTACAATGCCGGATTAATTTTTCACGCCTACAGTATTAATTTCAGGCTGGCAAAAAAACAGGATGTACATTCAGCTTCAATTAATTATGCTTCAGCAAATCAACTAACCGATATTCGAAATTTATCTATGAACACGTCTTCCAATTTTATTTTTGCTTATCAGTTTGATAAAAATATGTATACCGGTGTAGATGGCGGTACCTTTACACAGTTCTATGATTTTACCAATTACTCTGCTGACCATGTGGTGTATTATAACAGCGATGTATATTTATTGCAAAGAGGCAATTATCTTTATAAAGTGAAAATTGCACCTGCTTTCCATGTTTTAAGTTCTTATAAGTTACCCAACGCATATACGCTGAATGTTATGGCCTCGAATGGCAGCGAAGTATGGGTGTATGCGAAAAATAATTCTACCAGTAATTACGAATTTCTGAAAGTAAGTCTTCCCTAGCCGAATTTTTTGCCACTATTGGGTTTACGAATATTATTAATTCCGCTACCGCTTCGAGCGTCCGCTCGGACCTAATGCCGCGTGAGCGGGCACTCGTGCGAGTGGAGAAGGAAAAAAGCAAAAAGGACGCTTAGACAATAAAAGTCCTTGCAAGAACGAAAAGCAAGGGTGCTTGAGCGAAAAAAGTCCTTTGGAGAACGAAAAGAAAGGACACTTGAACAAAAAAAGTCCTTTAGAGAGCGAAAAGAAAGGACACTACTATAATTTCTCTCCCGGCAGGGTGTCCCTGCTATTGGTTAGTCTTTCACTTTCGCAGGGTCGACTGCGACAGACCCTGCGCGTATGGAATACAAAACAAGATTCGGCCACTGCTGCCAAACATTCGGCAGCTCCTGAAAAACCTTCCGTAGCTTCTGCCAAAGGTTCGGCAGCTCCTGAAAAACCTTCCGTAGCTTCTGCTAAAGGTTCGGCAGCTTCTGAAAAATCTTCCGCAGCTTCTGCCAAAGGTTCGGCAGCTCCCGAAAAACCTTCCGCAGCTACTGCCAAAGGTTCGGCAGCTTCTGAAAAATCTTCGGCAGCTTCTGCCAAAGGTTCGGCAGTGGTTACGGAAACAGCTTTTACTTCATTTTGTCTATATTCTTTCCAGGCAGGGTGTCTATATTTGTTTTTGCGAAGCGCACCCTGCGGTTGGTTGGTCTTTAACTTTCGCAGGTTCGTCTGCGACAAACCCTGAGGGTGAAGAATATTGAAATATATTTGCCTATTCTCACAGAAAATCAGCGAAACAACGTGAAGGATTTTGTAATAAAATATAGGGTACAATTTATTTTTTTGCTGCTTTTGATTTTGGTGTATTTCCCGGTCTTTCTCCATTTAGATTTCCTGCCATTTCGTGCTTGGGACGAAGCGATTATGGGTGTTAATGCTTTTGAAATGCTGGATAATCATAACTATATAGTAACACATTATTTCGGTAGACCGGAAATGTCTAATACTAAGCCACCATTGATGATTTGGTGTATCGTATTTTTTAGTAAAATATTTGGTTTCTCCGAATTATCCCTCCGCCTTCCATCTGCTTTGGCCGCTTTAGCACTTTGCATATATCTTTTCTTTGCTTTGCGTAAATTTACAGGCAACACTTTATTCGGTTTTTTTGTGGTGATGGTACTTGTTACCAGTAGCGGCTATATTGGATTACACGTTACAAGAACTGGAGAATATGACTCGCTGCTAGTACTATTCTCAACTCTCTTTTCCCTACAACTGTTTTTTGCAATAGAAACAGATGAATCCAAAAGTCAATCAAAATATCTTTTTCAGTTTTTTATTTTCCTTACTCTATCCGTACTCACAAAGGGAATAGCTCCAATGATGCAATTGCCAGGACTTTTAATTTACACACTTGCTCGTAAGAAAACGCTGATTTTTCTTAAAAAGAAATCATTCTATTTCGGCTCACTTATCTTATTGGCACTTGGTATCGGCTTTTATTTTTTACGCGAATCTCAAAACCCTGGATATTTGAAAGTGGTTTGGAATAATGAACTAGGTGGACGCTTTTTGGTAACCAACGAAGGACACGAGGGTTCTTTTTGGTTTTATTGCAATGAAATATTTTCCTGGCAATTTATTCCATATGTTTTACTACTGCCAATAGCGGCACTACTTAGTTTGAAATTTTCAGATAACAGAATCAAACGCCTTGTTCTGTTTTCGGCAATCTCAGCTACCTCTTTTTTATTTTTCATTTCAGTTGCACAAACAAAATTAATATGGTACGATGCTCCGTTATTTCCATACCTCTCCATTATTATAGCATCGCTGTTTTATCTGTTTTATGTTTTTTTAAAAGATAACCTGCAGAAGGTAGGAGCAACCGGATTAAGTGCAACATTAATCGGTTTGATTTGCACTATGATGTTTTTTGTTAAACCTTATTACGATATTATTTCTACTGTTTATTTACCGCAGGGAAATTCGTGGGAAAAAGAATTCACAAATTCCTGCAAATACTTTCAAAATGCTGTTAGG